>NZ_JADGMP010000014.1:0-181469 GCF_015549295.1 Cupriavidus sp. IK-TO18 | reverse complement strand
AACCCTTGCTGCGTCTGCCTTGCAGCGCCGCGTTGTGTTGCGAGGGGGCGAATATTAAGTGAGCGTGCCAGGGTTGGCAAGCACTTTTTCGGAAAACTCCGAAACCGCAGCAAAAGTGCAGCTGCCACCGCTTTGAACAGCCTGCAACGCCCTGTATAGAATGACTGCTCCGGCCCGCCGGGCCGCCTTCTCTTATTAGATGGGGACGATCGATGACTATCCAAGCGACCTGGCAGCCGAGCCAGGGCAACACCATCTGCCACCTGAGCAACGGTACCGCCAAATGGCAGGCCGACCTGGATGCCTCGGCGGGCGGCGATACCAGCTACCCCAGCCCCCACGACTTGCTCGACTCCGCGCTGGCCGCTTGCACTACCCTGACGCTGCAGCTCTATGCCAAGCGCAAGGGCTACGCCATCGCCAGGATCGACGTGTCGATCGTCCATGAAGAATCCAACGGCACCTATTCGCTGAAGCGCGAGGTCAAGGTCAGTGGTGAACTGACGCCCCAGATCCTGGATGACCTCCTGCGGGTCGCCAACCGTTGCCCGGTACACAAGACGCTGTCCGGACAGATCGCTATCGAGACATCGATCGGCTGAGAACCGGCTCCCGTTGCCGCAGAAAATGATAATCGTTATCATTTGCGACCTCGGGTTCTGACACGACCTGAGTCAGCAAATGGGTTACCGGACACGCTTCGTGTCCGGTTTTTTCTTCCCGCTCGTACCCTCAATCCAGAGCCGTTGACGCGCTCGCATGCATCGGAATGTCATCGTCCTGACGCCGGCCCCGGGCTACTGTGCGGCTAATGCCGCTACGCCCACCCGATCGGGGGACGCCGCCGGCAGTATGTTGGCTGTCCAACGAAGGTTGCGTCGTATTCAGGCTAATCCGGCACCGCGCACTTTGTCTGCGATGCAGCGCCGGCTTACCATGATCGAAAAGCAGAACAAGAAAAAAGCGCATCCAGAAGCGTCGCGAGCGGGGGAGTCCTTGACCAACTTTATTGAAGCGTATTGCTCTCAGGTACGGCTTGGGGGCGCCACCGGCGTCATCGCCAGACCCGTCCTGGTTGGGCAAGACGGTACGTACGCCATGCACTACGTGCCGTGCGAATACCTGAACACGCAGGCGCAGCTGGTGCTCGTCAGCACCACCCCGGGCCATGCCCATGTGCGGCTGGCAGCGTCCGTGACCGAGGAGCTGCTGCGCAGCCATGCGCCGGGCCGCGTGATCCAGCGCGAGAACAAGCGTCGGGTGGAACTGGGCGGCAAGCTGATTCGGCCAAACCTGATCCGCATGCTCGACCACTTCCGCGTACCCGAGCTGGTCCGCCTGCCACATGCCGCGGCGCTGTGGAACGAAGGCTTCGAGCGGCTGCAGCCGCTGGCCTTGCTGCCGCATGCCACTACCCGGCGCGGGCTCGCCTTCGACGGCCCCTTCGAAGATCTGATGGCGGCGCCCATGCTTCGCGAAGTCTTCGAAAACCAGTTTCTCGGCACCGTCCGGCAGATACGCACCGACGCTTTCTATATCGCGCTGGGCCGCACCGCCTGGGCCGGGCTCCGGCATGCCGTCAGCCGGCGGCTGATTGCGCGCGACCAGTTGCTGGGCATGATGCCGGTACCCGCACGAGCCGGCAGCATGGTGCGCTATTTCCTGCGCGAGCTGTCCGTCAGCGACCTGTCGCCGAAGGATCCCGTGCGCCATCGCGTGGGATGGCTTGACACCGCCCATGCCGAACTGGAAGCCAATGTCCGCAGGATCAAGGCAGCGGCAGAACCGGATCCGCATGGCTCCTGCCTTATCGCCTGAACGATTGCCCGCCTCGCAAACTGTGATGCATACGCCCCACCGAAGTGGGGTCTTGCGACGCCGTCTGGCGTCGATAACGCTTCTTGAGGAAACTGACCTCCTCGCATTCCCGATTGGCGGCCCCACGTGGGCCGCAATTTTTTTGTGCGGCCGGTGCGTGATGCGCATGGTGATGGGCACGAGCCTTGCGTCACGCCCCGTGGCCATATTCCCTCCCGGATCGACCATGAGTGCCACGCCTGCCCTGCGCCTCGCCTTGTGTGCCGCGCTGCTGCTGCCGCAGCTTGCCGTTCAGGCCGCGGACGAACAGCCCGGACTATCGGTGTCCGCGCTCAAGCCGGGAGCAGCGCTGCCAGATGGCTGGAAGAATTTACCGGTGGCCAACGGCAAGGCGCAAACCAGCTATCAGCTGGTGGCCGACGGCCGCGCCACGGTGCTGCAGGCCGACGCCGAACACTCAGCCTCGGCGCTGCTGCACGCGGGCGATGTGAATCTCTCACGCACGCCCGTGGTGGCGTGGCGCTGGAAGGCGCAAGGCCCGATTCCCGGTGCGGACAATAGCGACGGCGCCCATGAGGATGCGCCGGCCCGGCTGGTGTTCTTCTTCGAGGGCGACACGAGCAAGCTCTCGCTAGGTGACCGCGCGGCGATGCAGATCGCCAAGAGTCTCGCCGGTGAAGAACTGCCCTATGCCACGTTGATGTATGTGTGGTCCGACAGTGCCGAGCCGGGCAGCGTCATCCCCAACCCGCATACCGGCCGCGTGCAGATGATCGTCGTCTCTGGCGCGCAAGGCGATGCCGGTAAATGGCAAAGCCTGCGCCGTAACGTCGTGCAGGACTACGAACGGGTGTTCCATGAGCAACCGGGCCCGCTCAAGGCGTACGGCATCATCACCGATACCGACAACACCCACAGTGCCGCCCGCGCCTGGTATGGCGACATCCGCTTCCTGCCTGCCAACTAGGCCGGCGGGGGCGTCTGCGCGGCACTGTGCCTCAGTACCTGCGATACCTGCGCCATCAGTTCGGCCCCGTCGGCGGCGGCGCGCCCCTGCGCCTGCAGCGCCTCGCGCACGCTGACCACCTTGCGCGGATCATAGTGGCGCCCGCTGTCGATCGCTGCCTCGAAGGCATTGGCGCGCGCGTTGATCTGCGCCGGGTCGGCACTTACCAGCAGCACCGCATGCGCCAGGACCAGGTGCCGTTGCCCATCCGGCGACTGCATGGCCGCCGGCGCGCGCCGCCAGTACTGCGCGGTGCCGGCGATCTTGCGGGCCGCCTCCGGCGGTCCCCACGCGAGATTGAAGCGGCCGTCGCAGAACGAGCCGGCCACCGCCTGCCAATGGGTCGGCACGCACAGCGCCAGCAGCCCCTTGCCGATGACATCGCACAGGTGCAGGTAGACCCCATCGCTGAGCGCACCCGGCGGCTGGCCGACGCTATAGGCCAGGCTCAGGTTGAGGATGCCCGGGCCTTGCGGCACCAGTCCCCCGCCCGACATGCGCAGGAACACCGGACAGCCTTGCCGGGCGAACTCGGCGCGCGCCGCCTCGAAGCCGGCATGCCGCTGATAGGTACGCGGCACCACCAGCGACAGTGGCGCTTCCCACAGTTGCGCGACCTGCCGGCCCTGCGCGGCGAACTCGAGCAAGGCCAGTTCGTCCTGCAGCGGATCCGCATGCGGCTGGCCGGCAGGCGCGGGCTCGACGAACTCAAAAGGCATGGCGCGGCAGCGGTCTTGGCCGGTCGGGTAACGATAGGCCGAGTCTAGCAAGGCTAACCGTTGAGCGCATCGAAATAGGCCAGCGCCTTCGACGCATACATCGCGCCCGGGCCGCCGCCCATCTCGATATTGAGCGCCAGTACTTCGGCCAGTTGATCGCGCGTGGCGCCGTGGCGCAACGCCTGTGCCGTGTGGAACAGCACGCAGTCGTCGCAGCCCTTCTGCACAGCCAGCGCGACCGCGACCAGTTCCTTGACCGCGGCCGGCAGGCTGCCTTCCTGCGTGGCGGCCTTCATCAGGCCCTGGAATGCGCTCATGGCCGCGGGCTGGGCCTGCGCGAGCGCGGCGAACTGCTTGTTAATCTGGGCGAGGCGGGTCTTCAGTTCAGTGCTCATAAAAGCTGTCGTCCTGATTCGGTGGATGGAGGACAAAGGCGGGCGGCAGCGCACGCCGCCGCCCGCGCCGCGGCATCAGCCGCCGAGGTGCTGCCTGAGCAGCGCGTTGAAGTCGTTGGCCTTCTCCATCTGGCTCATATGGCCGGCGTCGGCAAAGACCTTGACGGTAGCGCCGGGCGGCGCCGCCTCGGCATGTTCCGCCGGGATGATGCGGTCCTGGCCGCCCCACACCACCAGCACGCGCTTGCCGCTGCCGGCCAGCCGCTGGCCGGGCTGCTCCTTCTGCCTGCCGCCGGCGAACAGGTCCTGGCCCAGGGACGTCAGCGCTTCGGTCACGCCATCCAGCCGCTTGTAGCGCAGCAGGTCGTCGAGCATCTGCCGGCTGACCAGCCCGGCATCCGCGAACAGCAGTTCGATCACCGGCTTCAGCTCTCGCCGCGACTGCGCATTGACGAAGCCCTCGGTATAGCCGCTGTTGACCGCTTCGCCAAAGCCCACCGGCGACACCAGTGCCATCGACAACACCCGCTGCGGCGAGTCCACGGCGAGCTGCGCCGCCACGCCGCCGCCCATCGAATGGCCGACCAGGTGCGCCGCGTCGATCCCGGTCTCGTCCATGAAGCGCGCTACAAAGCCGGCCATCTGCGCCAGCGTCGTGCCCGCGAGCCGCGGCGACGACTGTCCATGGCCGGGAAGGTCCAGTGCCACGACCGTGTACGCGTCGGCAAGGGGATCGAGGTTGAACAGCCAGTTGTCCAGGTCACCGCCAAAGCCGTGGATGAAGAGCACGGTCTCGGCGCCGCTGCCCTTGCGGGCGTAGCGGACGCGGACGCCGTCCACGTCGGCGAACTGGTACGCGGCGGCAGCGTCTTCCTCGTCGCCGTCGTCCGCGGGCGCTTCATAAGCCGATACATACGCGTCGATATCCGCATCGCTCACCTCCGCCGGGGCCAGCACGCCAAGCAGCGCCTTGACCGGCAGCACGTCGCCGGCCTGCGCCACCTTGCGGCGCAGCGTGCCGGCGTCCGGCGCCTCCACCGCATTGGCGATCTTGTCGGTTTCCACATCGAGGATCGGCATGCCCACGCTGATCTCGGCGCCCTCGTCGACCAGCCAGGCATTGACCGTGCCTTCCTTCATCGACAGGCCCCACTTGGGCATCACGATCGGGGTAATTGCTGCGCTTGCCATCACTGCTTGCCTCCCTTCACCGTCTTGCGCGCGGCAGCAGCGATCTGCGCGGCGCCGGGGATATACAGGTCTTCCAGCGTCGGCGAGAACGGCACCGGCGTATGCGGCGGGCACACCATCTCGATGCCGGCCTTGAGCGCGCCGAAGGCCTGCTGCGCGACCTGCGCGGAGATATCGGTGGCGATATTGCAGCGCGGGCTGGCTTCATCCACCACCACCAGGCGGCCGGTGTTCTCGGCCGATTCCAGCACCGTGTCCATGTCCAGCGGCGACAGCGTGCGCAGGTCGATCACTTCCGCTTCGATGCCTTCCTTCGCCAGCGTGGCCGCCGCCTCCAGCGCGCGGTGCACCATCAGCCCGTAGGTGACGATCGACACGTCCTTGCCGTCGCGCACGATATTGGCCTCGCCAAACGGGATCGCGTACGCGCCCTCCGGCACCTCGCCTTCCAGCCCGTACAGGTTCTTGTGCTCGCAGAAGATCACCGGGTCGTTGTCGCGGATCGCCTGGATCAGCAGGCCCTTGGTGTCATACGGCGTTGACGGGCATACCACCTTGAGCCCGGGGATATGCGTGAACAGTGGCGTCAGCATCTGGCTGTGCTGCGCGGCGGCACGAAAGCCCGCGCCGACCATGGCGCGGATCACCACCGGGGTTTCGGCCTTGCCACCGAACATGTAGCGGAACTTGGCCGCCTGGTTGAAGATCTGGTCGAAGCACACGCCCATGAAGTCGATGAACATCAGCTCGGCGATCGGGCGCATGCCACAGGCCGCGGCGCCGATGGCCGCGCCCACATAGGCCGACTCCGACAACGGCGTATCCAGCAGCCGGTCGCCATGCTTGGCATAGAGTCCCTTGGTCACGCCCAGCACGCCGCCCCAGGCGTCCTTCTCGCCATCCGCGCCGGCGCCGCCGACGATGTCTTCGCCCAGCATGATGACGCTGGGGTCGCGGGTCATTTCCTGGTCGATCGCCTCGTTGATCGCCAGCTTGATGCTCAGTTTGCGAGCCATGTTTGTCTCCTGATAGTTCGGTTAGCCGTCTGGTTGGCGAGAGGCGATCAGTAGCTGACGTAGACGTCGGTGAGCAGGTCTTCCGGGCCGGGCAGCGGCGCGGCCTTGGCTTCCTGCACGGCGTGCTCGATCAGCGCGGCGACTTCGCGGTCGATGGTGTCGAGTTCCTCGCGCGCGACCACGCCGGCCTGCGTCACGGTGCGGGCGAACAGCTTCAGGCAGTCCTTGTTGGCGCGGATATCGTCGAGTTCGCCGGCGGCGCGATAGGTCTGCGCATCGCCCTCGAAATGGCCGTAGAAGCGCACCATCTTGCATTCGAGCAGCGACGGGCCGCCGCCTTCGCGCGCGCGGCGGATCACTTCGCCCGCGGCCTCGTGCACGGCGAAGAAGTCGGTGCCGTCGACAGTCACGCCGGGGATGCCGAAGCCGGCGGCGCGGTCGACGTAGCTGTCCACCGCGGTGCCATAGTCACGCGAGGTCGACTCGGCATAGCCGTTGTTCTCGATCACGAAGATCACCGGCAGGTTCCACACCGCGGCCAGGTTCAGGCTTTCCAGGAAGGTGCCCTGGTTGGAAGCGCCGTCGCCGCAGAAGGTGATGCCGACCTCGCCCTTGCCGCGGAACTTGGCCGCCAGCGCGGCGCCGCAGACCAGCGGCGCACCCGCGCCCAGGATGCCGTTGGCGCCCATCATGCCCTTGGACAGGTCGGCGATATGCATCGAGCCGCCCTTGCCGTTGCATGAACCGCCCTTCTTGCCATAGATCTCCATCATCATCGCCACCGGATCCACACCCTTGGCAATGCAGTGGCCGTGGCCGCGGTGCGTGCTGGCAATGCGGTCGCCATCGTGCAGGTGGTGCAGGATGCCGACGCCCGCGGCCTCCTCGCCTGCGTACAGGTGGACGAAGCCCGGGATGTCGCCACGCGCGAAGTCCACGTGCAGGCGTTCCTCGAAATCGCGGATGGTGCGCATCTTCCGGTACACCGTCAGCAGGGTCTCCTTGTCGAGCGGCAGCAAGGCGGAAGCTTGTGAAGCTCTGGCTGTCATGTCTGTCTCCTTCGTTCTATCAAGGTTTGCACTTCAGGAAAGGCAGGAAAGCAACGGGTTGCTGCTGCGCATCAGCCGATGCTGCGCGGCATAGCGCATGCAGCCCGCCACGTCGATGCTGCGAAAAGCGTGTTCATGCAGGGTCACGGTGACTTCGTCGTCAGGGCCGAAGGCCAGCTCGCGTTCGCCGTCGAGCGCGACAATGCCGCTGCGCTGGCGCACGCGGTGCGGGCGGCCGTGTTCGAGACGCTGCCAGCCGGCGACCGGCACCGTGCACAACAGTCCCGGCGCGATCGGCGCGCGCAGGTCGAATTCGCCCTCGCCCGGCGCGGCCAGCTCGATCGCCAGGCCGCCGGGCTCGCGCCGGCCCAGCGGTTCGAGCAGTCCGGCAATGGCCGACAGGCCGATGGCCTGCGGATCGGCGAACGACACATAGACCGCTGCGAGCGTGTCGGTCTTCCACAAGGCGCGCGCGCCGATGAAGTGTTCGTGCGAGATCACCGCATCCACCAGCGCGATGTCGCGGCGAAAGCCGCCATCGCCGTCGCGGATGACGATGTCGAGCCGCTTGTTGGAGGCCAGCGCGTGCTTGTCGGAAACGCGCCCGGTGGCGTAGAGCCCGGTGGCGAGGCCGATGATGGTCGGCTCGCGCATCTCGGGGTAGGCGTTGTTGGTGCCGGTCGACAGGCCGGCGATGGGAACCCCGCCGCATTCGCGCACCACCGCGCGGTGGGTGCCGTCGCCGCCGAGCACGATGATGGCGGCCACGCCGGCATCGGCCATGCAGCGCGCGGCGTGCAGCGTGTCGTCGACGCGCGCGGTCACGGGCATGTCGAGGTATTCGACGGCAGGCAGGCCGGAGTCGGGTCCCTGCCGGCGCGCCAGGTGCCGCGCCAGCATGACGCGCAGTCCTTCGCGGTCCGGCATCATCAGCACGCGGCCCACGCCGCATGCCGCCAGCGCGGACAGCAGGCGCAGCACGATATTGACGCGATCGGCCAGTTGCAGGCTGTTGGCGTTGGCGATCACGCGGCGGATATCGCGCGCGGAAATCGGGTTGGCGATGATGCCGACCAGTGGCGTGCCGGCGCCGGCTGCGTGCCCCATTGCCTGTCTCCTGTTGTCGTTGTGGTGACAGGCAAATTGCAATGGCTGTGCCAGCGCGCGCAGGGCGAAAAATGCGCAAAAACCGAGGGATTACCCGCGACGAAAAGGCAAGGCGGGGCAGTGCGGTGTGACAGGTGTCACAGCACAGGTGTACAGCGGGTAGACAACCGTATCGCGCGACCGCTCAGTGGATGGGCTTGCCGCCTTCATCGTCGGCCCCCGTCGCGGCGGTTCGGCGACTGGATGCCGTAGCGCTCCATGCGACGGTACAGCGTCATGCGGCTGATGCCGATCTGGCGCGCGACCGCGCTCAGGTTCCAGCCGGAAGCGCGCAGGTACTGCATCAGCAGCATGCCTTCCGGCGGCAGCTGGTGCGGGTCGAATGGCGCGGCGGCGCTGTCGCCGGCAACCTGCACAGCTTGTGCCGGCGCAGCGGCGATGGCCGCGATGCCGAGGCCGTCGGGCAAGTCCTGCTCATCGATATAGCCGCCGGTGCAGACGGCGCGCGCGTATTCCAGCACGTTGCGCAGCTCGCGCAGGTTGCCCGGCCAGCGATGGCGATGCAGCCGCTCGCGTGCCGCCGGCGACAGCGTCACGGGTGCGGCGGCGCCTTCCTGCAGCAGCTTGGCCAGCAGCCAGTCGAGGTCGTGGCGTGCGCGCAGCGGCGGCAGTTCAAAACGGGCGCCGTTCAGGCGGTAAAAGAGGTCTTCGCGGAAGCGTCCTTCGGCGACCAGTTGCTCCAGGCCGTGGTGCGTCGCGGAAATGACGCGCAGCCGCACCGGCACGGGCCGCGCGGCGCCGACCGGCAGCACCTCGCCCTCGGCCAGCACGCGCAGCAGCCGCGACTGGAGCTCGCGCGGCATATCGCCGATCTCGTCCAGAAACAGCGTGCCGCCGTCGGCTTCCTGGATCAGCCCACGCTTGCCGCGCGGGCCGGCGCCGGAGAAGCTGTTGGGCAGGTGGCCGAACAGTTCGCTCTCGATCAGCGTTTCCGGGATCGCCGCGCAGTTCACCGCGATGAACGGGCCGCCGCGGCGCGCGCTGGCCTGGTGCAGGGCCTTGGCGAAGAATTCCTTGCCGCTGCCGGTCTCGCCGTGGATCAGCAGGTTGATCGGCGAATCGACCAGCCGCGCGGCGCGCTGCAATTGCTGCTGCAGCGCAGCGTCACCGCCGGTCAGCGCGGCCAGCGCCTCGGGCATAACCACCGGCGCTTCCTTCGCGGGAGCCTGCCAGCGCAGCGCGGGTGGCATCACGCTCAGGTATAGCAGCCCGCCGCTGCGGTTCAGCGCCACCAGCCGCTGCTCGCTGGGCCGGGAGTAGACATAGTTGCCCAGGTCTTCCAGCCGGGCGCCGAACAGCGTCTCGAACCGCTGGCCGAGCACGGTGGCGCCGGCCGCGCCGCCCAGCTCGCCCTCCAGCATCAGCCGGGCGCGGTGGTTGTGGCCGACGATGCGGCCGACCTCGTCCAGCGCCAGCAGGTATTCGGGATTGACGTCGACGAACTCCGGCGCCACGTTCAGCTTCAGGATCCAGTCGCGCCGGTGCGCGCGCAGGAAGTTGGCGTTCTCGATATGCGCGGCATAGATGCGTACCAGCTGCAACGCCAGCCCCTGGCTGTCCTTGGCGTGCGGCGAGGTCAGCGCGGAGATGTCGAGGATGGCGTGCAGGTTGCCGTGCGTGTCGAACAGCGGCGCGGCGGTGCAGGTCAGCGGGATATGGGTTGCATCGAAATGGTCGGCCTGGTGCACCGTCAGTGCCTGGCCGGTGACCAGCGCCGTTCCCACCGCGCAGGTGCCGGCGCCGCTCTCGCTCCATTCCGCGCCGAGGTAGAGGCCGGCGTGCCGCAGTGCGGCATCGGTGCGTGCATCGCCGATATAGTCGACCGTCACGCCCTGCGCATCGGTCAGCAGCACCACGTAGCCCAGCGCCGCCACCTGGCCGTACAGGCTCTGCAGGCCGTGGCGCGCGATGCGCGCGAAATCGTCGATGCGTTCCTGGTGTTCGCGCAGCCGCGGCTGCGGCAGGATGCGCGCTTCCTGCATGCGCGAGGGATCGAGCCCGTACTGGTGCACGCAGCGCCGCCATGAGTTCTGGATGATGGCGTCGTGCGCGATCCGGTCCGCCAGCACGGCGGGCGGGGCTAGGTATGTGGTGGCCTGGACCACCGTCTCGATGTGCTCGCGTTGCCGCAGGTCCATCGCTGTCTCCTGGTCGTCGCTGCCGTCGGCCCCGGGAGCCTGCTGAGGGGGGTGGATCGGGCGGACTGTGCGGGCGCGTGCCTGGGTGGCCACGCCTCTGTCTGGTCTCGGCCTTCTAATGTATCCGAGCGCGTCGGCGGGATGCAAACCAGAATGGCAGGCAGGAATCAGGAGACGTCGGCCAGCGCACGCCGCAAGTGCGGCGTGCGCCATACCGGATGGCTCAAAGTGCGGCGTTGGCCTTGAGGCTGCGCGCCGCGCCGGCGGCGATCTCGAAGGAGCGCAGGCGCGCCTGGTGGTCGTAGATCTGGCCGGTCAGCATTAGCTCGTCCGGCTGCAGGTCGTCGACAAAGCGCTGCATGCCGGCGCGCACCGAGTCCGGATCGCCCACCACCGAGCACGCCAGCGAGCGGCGGATATGGTCGGCCTCGCTCTCGGTCCACAGCGACTCGATGTCGTCCACCGGCGGGCGCAGTTGCCCCGGCGTGCCGCGCACCAGTGCCAGGAACTGCTGCTGCAGCGAGCTGAACAGGCGGCGCGCCTCATCGGCGCTGTCCGCGGCAAAGACGTTGAAGCCGAGCATCACGTACGGGCGATCCAGCGCTTCAGAGGGCCGGAAGGTGCGACGGTAGAGGTCGAGCGCCTGGCGCATGAAGCCCGGCGCGAAGTGCGAGGCAAACGCGAACGGCAGGCCCATGGCCGCGGCCAGCTGCGCGCTGAACAGGCTCGAGCCCAGCAGCCAGATCGGCACCTTCAGGCCGGCACCGGGAACGGCGCGCAGGCGCTGGCCAGGGCGCACGTCATCGAAATACGCCTGAAGCTCTTCCACGTCCTGCGGGAAGGTATCGGCGCTATCGCTGGTCAGATGGCGGCGCAACGCGCGCGCGGTGGCCTGGTCCGTGCCGGGCGCGCGGCCCAGTCCCAGGTCGATGCGGCCCGGGTACAGCGAGGCCAGCGTGCCGAACTGCTCGGCGATCACCAGCGGCGAATGGTTGGGCAGCATCACGCCACCGGAGCCCACGCGGATGGTCTGCGTGCCGTTGGCGACATAGCCGATCAGCACCGCGGTGGCGGCGCTGGCGATGCCGGGCATGTTGTGGTGCTCGGCCAGCCAGTAGCGGTGGTAGCCCAGTTGCTCGGCATGGCGCGCCAGGTCGAGCGAGTTGCGCATGGCCTGGCCGGCGTCGCTGCCCTGCGGGATGGGAGCCAGGTCGAGCACCGAGTAAGCGATGCCGTTGCCGGCGGGGAGAGAGTCGCGATTCATGTTGTGGTCTGGCGGGCGGCGTACGCCACACGTGCGCCGCCCGATGCTATGCGGATGGTTCGCTATGTTAGTGAGCCTGCGCGGAACGTGCTGGCGACGGATTTGCGGCCCTGCGGGCGGCGTGGGTATGTGGGTATCCGCCGGACCAGCGCCCGACGGCAAGGATTGAGCCTCGCGCCGCTTGCCCTTACCATTCAGCCCGATGCGAAGGAACGATCGATGACTCTCAAGACACTGGACGGCGCGCTGGCCCTGCTGACGCACTTCACCGTGCGCCAGCCCACCTGGGGCGTGCGCGAACTGGCCAAGCACAGCGGCGTGCATTACGCCGTGGTGCACCGCGTGCTGGCGACCTTTGCCGCCAACGGCTTCCTGGTACAGGACGCGGCGACCGGCAAGTATTCGCTGGGGCTGCGGCTGTTCGAGCTGGGACAGGTGGTGCGCAAGAGCTTCTCGCCGGACGAGATCGTGCGCCCGGTTCTGGAAAAGCTGGCAGCGCAAAGCGGCGAGACCGTATTCCTGTCGTGGCTCGACGGCCATGAAGGCCTGTGCGTGGGGCTGGTGCAGAGCCAGCACCAACTGCGTTTCTCGATCGAGCTGGGCGAGCGCTTTGCGCTGTACGCGGGGGCGCATGCCAAGGCGATGCTCGCCTTCCAGGAAGATGCCTTCCGCGACGAAGTCTACCGCCAGGGCATGGCGCGCGTGGGCCCTCACACCACGCTGGACCGCGAGCGCATCGAGCAGCAGCTTGCCGAGGTGCGCGAACGCGGCTGGGCCCATACGCGCGAGGAAGCCGCGGCCAGCGTGGCCGGGCTGGCACTGCCGCTGTGGTCGCGCGACCGCAGCGCGGTGGTGGGCTCGGTGGCGATTGCCGGGCCGCAGCAGCGCCTGGACGAGGCCGCCGTGCCGCGCCTGCTGGAGGCCTTGCGCGACGCCAGCGGCCGGCTGGAAGACGTGATCGGCTTCGTGCGCTGACGCCAACGTTCAGTCGGCTCGATCACGCAAGCAGCGCCTTTCCCACTTCGCCGCCCAGCACCCGCTTGCCGATCGCATGGCCCAGCGCCCGATAGCTTTCCCATTGGGCTTCATCGAAGAACTGGTCGCTGGTGCTTTCCTGCGGGAAGGCCGGGTGCGTGGCGCCATAGTGCCGCACATCGGCCGGCGCCCATGACACCAGCCGCGGCTTGAGCAGCACGATGCGGCAGACCTGCGCGCGCGGCGCCGCGCACGCCGGATCGGTGCGGTACACGTTGAGCAGCACCGCGCATTTGTCGGCGGCAGGGTCGCTGCCCGTCACACCAGGCATGAAATCGTCCGGCACGCCGAAGACGCGGCTCAGCACGGGATGCGTGGCGGCCTCGGTATCGACCACGATCTCCAGGCCATGGTCGATGCGCGCGAGCCGGATCAGGTTGGCGAGGTCGCCGAAGCGATAGTCCGGATCGCCGCCACAATCGCACAGCACGATCAGCGCGACGTCCCGACCCGGACGCAGCAGCTCGTAGACACCGGTGTTGTCGAAATGGCCGCCGTCCGACAGGTATTGCCAGCCGCGCCGCGTGCCATGGAAGCGGGCGCTCAGCTCGCACCCGAGGTAGTACTGCGTGCGGAACATGCCGGCGGCCAGCCACGGATGCGTGGCGCGTTCGGGATGGCGCCACCGCTCGCCCTCGGCTCCGCCCTGGCGCGCATACCTGGCCGGGTACGAGGGCCACCACGTGCCCAGCCGCAGGTTGGCCAGGCCCAGCAGCAGCGAGGTCCCGAGCGTGGTGGCCCGGCCCAGTCCCGTTGACACCACCGCCCCCGAGATGGCGATCCAGTCGCCCACCGTGAGCGATTGCGACAGCTTGCCCGATGCGGGCCATGACGCATCCGGGCAGCACTGCCGGCCGTCGATGGTGAAGCGCGCATAGGCATCCGGCGCGATGGTGGCCGCGGCGCCCGGCTGGGCCACGCTGGCGCCGGGCGCCAGGCACAACGGCTTGCCTTTGCGGTCGCGCTGGACCAGTTGCTCGGCCGGATCGACGGTCAGGTTCAGCGTCACGTTGATCAGGTGCAGCGGCGCCAGCACGCGCGGATCGTAATAGGCGTTGAGGCCGAGCTGGTCGCCGGGCACGGGCTCCGCCACGCTGAAGCGCGCGCGCCGGCGGCGGTCCGCCACCGGATCGGGATCGGGCGCGGCAAAGCGCTCGCCGTTGGACGCGCCAAGGTAGGCGCGCGTGAGGCGCGCCGCATAGAAGGGCTGCAGCGTGGACAGGTTGAGGAACCCGGTAAAGCGGCCGGCGACCAGCGCCAGCACCAGCGCCACGACAGTCAGCATTGCCAGCGCCGGCCCGGTGTAGGCCGTGCCGTACACCAGCCAGTCGACCGGCTCGCGGCCATCCCAGCGCACCCACAGCACCAGCCACGACCACAGCACGAACAGCAGCAGCGCCAGCACCGCCGCGGCCGCGCCGGCCAGCAACGAGACCGGCAAGCGCGCCCACAGTGCGCGCCAGGCGGTGTCGGCGCTGCCCTTGCGGCCTGCGTCGAGCCAGCGCGCGCCGTAGCGCACCAGCCAGACCAGCACGCCAAGCACGCCCGCGGGCAGCGCCGCGCCCCACGGATGATGAGCGGCATGGGCATACAGGTAGGCGGTTCGCGCGACCGTATCGGCCACGCCCAATGCCGCCAGCCACAGCGTCAGCGTGACCGCAGTGCGCAGCGCACGCGTGGCGCGTACGCGATAGCCGGACACGGTGCGCGGCTCGCCCTGCAGCATCACCAGGCAGCTCAGCACGCCCAGCCACGTCAGCACACCCAGCGCGGCAAAGAGCTGCGCCGGAACGTGGTTGGCACCGAGCCATTCCGACCAGTGCGCGGCCGCCAGCAACAGCAGGCCGAGCAGCGTCGCCACCAGCGGTGCTGGGCTGAGAAAGCGCGCCGGCGCCTGCGGATCGTTGGCGCGCGCGTAGACCAGCCAGTATGCCAGGCCGGGCGGCACCGCGCCGATCACCACCGTAACCAGCGGCAGCCACAGCCAGGGGCTCCACCAGATCGCGCACTCGCCCTGGTTGAAGGCCTGCCGCGCATCGTGCAGCAGGTCCATCTCATAGCGCCCGAACCCGTACCACGCTCCCGCGGCGCCATGCAGCAGCAGCGCGAGCAGGGCCAGCAACGCCAGCAGCGCGCTGCCGATCACGTAGTGCATGGCCAGCCAGTTGCGCACCACCAGGGCGGCGGCATAGAGGTTGTCGCCCGCGCCCGTGGGCGACAGGTAGCGACCGTTCTCGCGCAGCCACGCGAGCGCGCCGCGGCCGGGATCGGCGGCATAGGAGACCGAGGTGTGGATGCGCCCGGGCGGCTCGCATTGCAGCGTGTGGTAAGCGTCGGCCGCGGCCTGGACCGGGCCGGTGCCGCGGCGCAGGCGGCCCGGCACGAACAGGCTGACGAAGAAGGCCCCGAGGTAGCCGCCGCCGCTGACGGTGGACAAGTAGTCGAACTGGGCCAGCAGCGAGGCCATCCCGGGCACGGCCTGCGCCGCGGCGGCGGTGTTCGCCGCGGGCGTCGGAGGAGCCTCGGTGTTCGCGGCGGTGGCAAGCGTGCGCGCCGGCATGTCGGTGCCGGCCATCGCCTGCACCACGCCCAGGCAGAACGTGGCGCTGCGGATGCCGCCGCCGGACAGCGCCAGCGCCCAGTTGCGCTGGCGCTCCTGCGTGCGCAGCGCGATGCCGAGCTGGCGGCGCCGATGCGCGATGCGGGCCGCTTCGTCGCCGAAACCGTGGTCTTCCGCAGCCATGGGCGCCTCCCGTAGCAGTCGCTCTGCGCCAAGTATAGGCAACGGCGCATGGTCGATATTCGCCCAGCCACCGGCGGAGATTGCGCGTTAACCCTGATTGTTGCGCGTCTGGGCGCGGCCTAGCATTTCTCTGTATCAGAGACGTTGTCTCTATAATAGAGACAAAAAGCAGTCAGTCATGCTCAAGACCCTGGACGGCGCGCTCGCGCTCCTCACCCATTTCACCGCTCGCCAGCCCAGCTGGGGCGTGCGCGAACTGGCGCGCGAAAGCGGCGTGCACCACGCCGTCGTGCATCGCGTACTCGCCACGTTTGCCGCCAATGGCTTCCTGACGCAGGACAGCGTCGGCCGCTATGGGCTGGGCTTGCGCTGGTTCGAACTGGGTCAAGTGATGCGCAAGGCGTTTTCGCCGGCGGCAGTGGTCCAGCCCGCGCTGGAGGCGCTGGCGCAGGAAAGTGGCGAAACGGTTTTCCTGTCGTGGCTGGACGGTCACGAAGGCCTGTGCACGGACATCGCCCAGAGCCAGCACCAGCTGCGCTTTTCGATCGAGGTGGGCCAGCGCTTCGCGCTGGACGCCGGCGCGCATGCCAAAGCGATCCTCGCATTCCAGCCGGAAGCGTTCCGGCGGCAGGTCATCGGCGACGCGCCGGAACTGGCCGCGCAACTGGCCCAGGTCCGCGCCGACGGCTTTGCCTATACCTGCGAGGAATCCGCGGCCACGGTGGCGGGGCTGGCATTGCCGCTGCACCACCGCGACACCCAGGCGGTGGTGGGATCCCTCGCCATCGCCGGCCCGCTGCAGCGGCTGACGCGCGAGGCCGTGCCGCGGCTGCTGGAAGCGCTGCGCGCGGCGCGAAAGACGATCGGCCCGGTGGCGGGCTTCATGCGATAGCGGGTCAGGATTGCCGGCCCACGCAAACGCGCGCACACGACACACAAAACCAGACAACACTACGGGGAGCGGTGGAAGACATGACCATGCCAACACAACTGAACGCGCCAATGGCGGCGCAGCCCGCGACACGGTCGCGCTTTATGGAGCCTTTGCTGCTGCTGGTATCGGTGGCGCTGTCGGTATTCGGCGCCATGATCGGCATGCAGCTGATCGTGTCGCTGGGGATCTCGGCCAATACCTCGATCATCGGCGCGCTGATCGCGATCGTGTTTTCGCGCATCCCGCTGGAGATCACGCGGCGCTTCCGCGTGCTGGAGCGGCAGAACCTGGTCCAGACCGCGATCTCGTCGGCCACCTTCGGCGCCGCCAACTCGCTGATGATCCCGATCGGCGTGCCGTATGCGATGGGCATGCCCGAGCTGGCCACGCCGATGCTGATCGGCGCGGTGATCGCCATGTTCGTCGACGGGGCCATGCTGTACTTCCTGTTCGGCAGCAAGGTCTTCCCCGCCACCGGCACCTGGCCGGCGGGTATCGCCACTGCCGAGGCGATCTGGGCCGGCGACCGCGGCGGCCGCAAGGCGGCGTTCCTGGGCCTGGGCATTGCCGTGGGCGTGGGCGGCGCGTGGCTGGGCGTGCCGATGTCGGCCTTCGGCGCGGCGTTCCTGGGCAACCTGGCGGCGCTGACCATGTTCGGCATCGGCCTGCTGGTGCGCGGCTATTCGGTGGCCGTGACGGGCATCGATATCGCCAAGGCCTATATCCCGCATGGGCTGATGATCGGCGCGGGCATCGTCGCGCTGTTCCAGGTCGCCATGGAAATCCGCCGTGCACGCAACGCGCCGGCCGCCGACGCGCGCACCATCGAAGTCCCGGCCTCGCGCGCCAGCCGCATCCTGTCGGGCGGCTTCCTCATCTACCTGGCGATCGCGTTGCTGATCTCGCTGCTGGCCGGGAATGTATCCGACATGTCGCTCGGCATGCTGGTCGTGTTCGTGCTGTACGCCGCCTTTGCCGCCTATGTGCACGAGCTGATCGTCGGCATCGCGGCGATGCACTCGGGCTGGTTCCCGGCCTTCGCGGTGGCGCTGATCACGCTGACCATCGGCATCCTGATCGGCTTCCCGCCAACGGCGCTGGCGGTGCTGGTGGGCTTCTCGGCCGCCACCGGGCCGGCCTTTGCCGACATGGGCTACGACCTCAAGACCGGCTACCTGCTGCGCGGCGAGGGCCGCGACATGGAGGCCGAAATCGCGGGCCGCAAGCAGCAGTTCCTGGCGGCGATGGTCGGCTTCGGCGTGGCCGCCGTGGTGGTGATCGTGTTCCACGGCACCTTCTTCTCGCAGGGCCTGATCCCGCCGGTGGACCGTGTCTATGCGGCATCGATCAAGGCCGGCTCCTCGGCGGAGATCGCGCGCAACCTGGTGATCTGGGCGATCCCCGGCGCGCTGTTGCAGTGGCTCGGCGGTTCCAAGCGCCAGCTCGGCATCCTCCTTTCCACCGGCATGCTGATCGCCTCGCCGCTGGCCGGCTGGGCAGTGCTGGCGGGCCTGCTGATCCGCTTCGTGGTGCAGCGCCTGCGCGGCGACAAGCATCTGGCCGAGATGAGCGCCTTTGCCGGCGGCGTGATCGCCGGCGATGCCCTCTTCAGCTTCTTCGGCTCCGTCACCAAGCTGAAGAAGTAAGCCCTGCGGCAAGCCATCCCGGGGCGCGCGCGCCGCGCCCCGCCTGTCATTACCCGAGACGTTCCATGGATATCCAAGCAATCCGCGCCGACACTCCGCTGACGGCTTCCACCATCTATCTCGACACGGCCGCGGCCTCGATTCCGCCCGACGCCGTGCTCGACACCGTGCGCAGCTACCTGCTCGATACCGGCCATGTTGGCATCTACCTGCCGGCGTTCCGCAAGGAGACCTATGCCCGCGTGGAAGCCGTGCGCGGCATGCTGGCCGGATTGCTCAACTGCTCGGCCGACGAGATCGCCTTCACCAAGAACGCCACCGAAAGCATTTCCATCGCCGCGCGCGGCATCGCGTGGCAAGCGGGCGATGAAGTGCTGGTGGCCGACACCGAAATGCTGAGCAACCTGCTGCCGTGGCGGCGGCTGGAGCAATCGCACGGCGTTGTAGTGAAGACGGTGCCGGCCAATGCCGAGGGCCTGCTGAGCGCGCAGGCATTCGAGGCCGCGATCACGCCGCGCACGCGCCTGCTGACCTTCTCGCACCTGCCCAATTCCACCGGCGCCGTGCAGCCCGCCGCGCAGATCTGCGCGGTCGCGCGCAAGCATGGCGTGCTGTCGCTCGTCAATGCCGCGCAAAGCGTGGGCATGCTGCGTTCCGATGTGGCGCAGCTGGACTGCGACTTCCTCGCCGGCTGCGGGCGCAAGGCGCTGCGCGCGACTGAGGGCTCGGGCTTCCTGTATGTGCGCCGCGCGCTGATCGGGCAGGTCGAGCCGATGCTGGTGGGCTGGTGGAACGGCGCGTGCGACCGCAACACCGGCGCGCTGTCGCTGGTGGCGGGCGCGAAGCGTTTCGAGGCCGGCTGCCCGATCGTGCCGGCAATCCTCGGCATGGGCACCGCCATCGACTATGCCACCGCGATCGGCATCGACGCCATCGAGGCGCGCGTGCGCGACCTGACTGAGTACGCGGTGGCGAAGTTCGCCGCGATCCCGGGCTTCGAGCTGTACGGTCCCACCGACGTGACCCAGCGCATCGGCATCGTGCCGTTCAACGTGCGCGGCGTCGACCCCGCGCGCATCGTGGCCGCGCTGGAAGCGCAGCAATGCATCATCGAAGCGGGCAACTTCATGGCCGATTCGATCCTGGCGCGCTACGGCGTGCCGACCATGGCGCGCGTGTCGCTGCACTACTTCAACACGCACGAAGAGATCGACCGCGTCGCCGCACTGATCCGCGCCGCCATCGCCTGAACGCATCACCGAAAAAACGGATACCAAGACATGACCCAACGCATCCTCCTGATGAGCAGCTCGCGCAAGGACAACCTCGGCTACCTGGAGCACGCCGGCGAGCAGATCCACACGCTGCTGCAGCGCGAGCCGCGCAAGGTGCTGTTCGTGCCGTTCGCGGGCGTGACCTTCAGCTTCGATACCTATGAAGGCATGGTCAAGCCGGTGTTCGAGAAGCTCGGCTATGCGCTCGAGTCGATCCACCACAGCGCCAATCCGCTGCGCGCGGTGCAGGAAGCCAAAGCCATCGCCGTGGGCGGCGGCAATACCTTCGCGCTGCTCAAGCGCATGTACGACGCCGGCATCGTCGACGCGATCCGCGCCAGGGTGCGCGCGGGCACGCCGTACGTCGGCTGGAGCGCCGGCAGCAACGTGGCCTGCCCGACCATCCGCACCACTAACGACATGCCGATCGTGCAGCCGCCCTCGCTGCGCGCGCTGGGCCTGGTGCCGTTCCAGGTCAACCCGCACTTCATCAGCGGCAAGCCCGCGGGCCACAACGGCGAAAGCCGGGAAGAGCGCCTGGCCGAGTTCCTGCACATCAATGCGCCCGAACAGGTGTTCGCGCTGCCGGAAGGTTCGGCGCTGTACTCGGACGGCACCCACGGCACCGTGCTAGGCGAGCGCAATGCGCTGTGGTTCCCGGCTGAAGGCAGGGTCGAGGCCATTCGTGAGGGCGAGCCTTTTCCGCTGTCGCAGATCACCGGGCCTGCCGGGATGGAGGAATGGCGGGGCTTTTCGGCCTGAGTGATGCGTTAAACGCCGAAGCACAGACTGTTGCCTCCCCTCTCCCGCAAGCTGGAGAGGGGAGCAAACCAGCGGGACGAATGCGTGACTAGCGACTAGCCAACCCCGGTCACAACAAACACACAAACAAAACCCTGCCCCGCGGGCCGCGCTGCGCCGCCCGCGCGGCCCCCTTTTTGCCATCTGGAGGAGAAACACAATGAGCCAAACCCTTCGCCACGCCGCCCGGCTGACCTTGCCACTGATGCTGGGCCTGCCCACCGCCGCGATGTCGCAGTCCGGCGTGACGCTGTACGGCGTCATCGATACCGCGCTGACGTACCAGACCCATTCCAACCCCGCCGGCGATGCGCAGGTCGGCCTGCAGCAAGGCGGCGAAGGCTTCCTGTCCGGGAGCCGCTTTGGCCTGAAGGGCGTCGAGGACCTGGGCGGCGGGGTAAAGGCCGGCTTCGTGCTGGAGAACGGGTTCCTGGCCGACACCGGC
The DNA here is from genome assembly GCF_015549295.1 of Cupriavidus sp. IK-TO18. Taxonomy (NCBI): domain Bacteria; kingdom Pseudomonadati; phylum Pseudomonadota; class Betaproteobacteria; order Burkholderiales; family Burkholderiaceae; genus Cupriavidus; species Cupriavidus sp. IK-TO18. The sequence goes on along the minus strand of NZ_JADGMP010000014.1, from coordinate 160,828 downwards.
AAGTTCGACCAGCAGGGCCAGCTATTCGGCCGCCAGGCGTACGTGAAGATCGGCAACCAGTGGGGCGAGCTGGCGCTGGGCCGGCAATACACCACGGCCAACACCATGCTGTACTACGTCGATCCGCTCGGCGTGGGCGCGGCACCGTCGAACTCATGGATGGTGTATCTGACCGGGCAGCGGTACGACAACGCCGTCAGCTACACCGGCAATTTCGGCCCGGTGTCGCTGATCGCCGAATACGCGCTGGGCGAGACCGCGGGCAACACCCGCGCCACCTCGTCCACGTCGTTCGGCCTGAAGTACGCGGCCGGCCCGATCACCGCGATCGGCGACTTCCAGCAGACCCGCGACAGCCAGAGCCGTACCGCAAACATCTACCTGGCGGGCCTGAAAGTCGCGATCGGCCGCGCCAGCCTGTTCGCCAACTACCTCCACAGCGACCGCGAGGCGGGCTTCGACTCGTCCAAGGGCGGCACCGACACGGCCACCATCACCAGCATGTCGACCGCGGCCACGCCGACCAACCGCGCGGCGATCAACTCGGTGTTCGGCAGCAGCCGCCACGACGACTTCTTCACGCTGGGCGCGAGCTATGCCGTGACCGGCAACGTAACGCTGACCGGCAGCGTGATGCACAACCGCACCCGCGCCGACAGCTTCAGCGGCAACCGCACCACCGCGTATGCCGTGGCCGACTACGCCTTCAGCAAGCGCACCGACACCTACGTGGCGCTGGCCTATGACCGCGTCCACGGCGACTGGTCGGGCCTGTTCGGCAACAACACCACCAGCTGGACCGGCGGCAGCGGCACGCCGCTGGACGGGCGCGACAGCCAGACCACCGTGATGGTCGGCCTGCGCCACCAGTTCTAACGATTCAACCGACGCCGGGCCCGCGCCACGCGGACCCGGCACCTCATCTGGAGAAAGCCATGGCCCTGCAGCAGACGCTGGTCATTCACGAAGCCCTGGACAGCCCGCACGCCAACGGTGCGGTCGTCAGCGAACTGTTCGCGCCCTACGCCGGCGCCGGCGTGACCTTGCAAGTCACCACCGTCAACAACGCGCCCCCCGAGAACACGGCCAACACCACCGACTTCATCACCATCGTGATCCCCGGCAGCGCCGGCAAGCGTGGCCGCGGCAAGGCGCCGACGCTGGGCGTGATCGGCCGCAACGGCGCCATCGGCGCGCGTCCGGAACTGGTTGGCCTGGTGTCCGATGCGGACGGCCCGATCGGCTGCCTGGCGGTGGCGCTGAAGCTCGCGCAGATGAAGGCGCGCGGCGACCACCTGCAAGGCGACGTGATCGTGACCACGCACCTGTCGACCGATGTCTCGATGGTGCCGCACGACCCGGTGCCGTTCATGGGCATGCCGGTGTCCTCCGACACCATGAACGACTACCAGGTGCTGCCGGAAATGGATGCGATCCTGTCGATCGACGCGTCCAAGGGCAACAGCATCATCAAGCATCGCGGCTTTGCCATCTCGCCGACGGCGATGCAGGGCTATATCCTGCGCGTGGCGCCGGACCTGGTGGCTACGATGGAATCGACCACCGGCTGCCCGGCAGTGACCTTCCCGATCTCGCTGCAGGACATCACGCCGTACCACAACGGCCTGTATCACTTCAACAGCATCATGCAGCCGCACGTCGCCACGGCGGCGCCGGTGGTGGGCGTGGCAGTGACCGCGCAGTCGGTGGTGTCAGGCAGCGCCACCTCGGCCAACCACGAGATCGACATCGCCGAGGCGGTGCGCTTCTGCGTGGAGGTGGCCAAGCGCTTCGGCATCGGCAAGTGCCAGTTCTTCAATGCCGCCGAGTGGGAGAAGATCCGCGCGATCTATCCGGACCTGTCGGTATTCCAGACCGCCGGCAAGCGCTGAGGCTTGCGCTTCAGCGTGCCGCCACCTTGCCCGGATCGGGATGCGTGACGGCGGGCGGCACGGTCTCGCCGTGCCGCCGCTTCCATTCGTCGAAGCCCCCGGCGAGCGCCCAGGTCCTTGGGTAGCCGGCAACGCGCAGGCGTTCGGCCAGCAGTGCCGCGGACATCTCGTGCGGGCAGGCGCAATAGACCACGATGTCGGCCTCGGCAGGCGGCACGCCCAGCGCGTCGAGACTGTCGAGCGCACCCTGCATGTCGAGCACCATCGAGCCGGGGATGCGCTCCATCGGCATGTCGCCATGGGCGCGCACATCGATCACGACGGGCAGCGTGCCGGCCAGGCGGCGCGATTCCAGTTCATCCACGCTCATGCGCGGCACGCGCCTGGTGATGCGCAGCAGCCGGAAGCGGCGCCACGAGCGCCACGCCAGGAACACCAGGAACGCCGCCACCACCGCCACCACGGCCATATGCCCGTAGGTGCTGAAGCCCTCCAGGATGGTATCGATAAAGTCGCTGAACACCACGCCGATCAGCAGGCCGCTGCCGGCCCACACCAGGGCACCGATCGCGTCATAGAACAGGAACACGGGCAGCGGCGTGCCGGTCATGCCGGCCATCGCGGTGGACAGCGCGCCGGCACCGGGAAGCAGCTTCGCGACCACCAGCGAGCGCGGCCCCACGCGCAGGTACAGCGACTGGGTCTGGCGGATGCAGGAATCGGGCGAGATCGATACCTTGCAGATGGTGCGCAGCATCGGCTGCCCCAGCCGGCGGCCGGCGAAGTACCAGCCGGTATCGGCGATCAGGCAGGCGACAATCACCGCGGCCAGCACCGCGCCGATCGACGGACCGGTTTCCTGCATGCCGAGCGCGCCGGCGACGAACAGCATCGGGTACGCCGGCACCGGCAGTCCCGCCTGTTCAACCAGCACGTTCAGGAATACCAGCATCAGCCCGTGGTCTTCCAGCAAGGCTTGTAACTCTCCCACCGTCTTTTCCCCCGTTGGTTCAGGTTGCCAGTGTGCCAGCCGGAGGCAACCGATGCACGGGGCGGCTTTGCATGGGAGCATCAAAATTACTGATTTGCCGTCACTTACGTTGTCCTACAACATTGAGAGGGCACGCCGGCTCATGCCGGTGCCGCAGACGTCTCAATGCCGGTGCCATCCATGGATCTATGCGGGCTGCCGGCACATCCGTCCCGGTAAACCCGCGAATGCCCTCCAGCCCTATTGCCTTTGTATGATCGTTGTCGTACGATGACTGATAACTCGGATGTCCCGCCAACTGGCAGGTCGCCGCCGTCACCACCCTGGGCCGCCGGCCCGATCAGGATTTCGCAAATGCTCGCACCCAACGAACTCAAGCAGATCGTCTCTGAAGGCCTGCTCTCCTTCCCCATTACCGACTTCGACGTCAAGGGCGACTTCAACGCGAAGTCCTATGCCGCCCGCCTGGAATGGCTGGCCCCGTACGGCGCCACCGCGCTGTTCGCCGCCGGCGGCACCGGCGAGTTCTTCTCGCTGACACCGGCCGACTACACCGCCGTGGTCGACACCGCGGTCAAGACCTGCGCCGGCAAGGTGCCCATCCTGGCCGGCGCCGGCGGCCCGACCCGCACCGCCATCGCCTATGCGCAGGAAGCCCAGCGCCTTGGCGCCGCCGGCGTGCTGCTGCTGCCGCACTACCTGACCGAAGCCAGCCAGGACGGTGTCGCCGCCCACGTGGAAGAGGTCTGCAAGTCGGTCGGCATCGGCGTGATCGTCTACAACCGCGCCAACTCCAAACTGAACGCCGAGCAGCTGTCCCGCCTGGCCGACCGTTGCCCCAACCTGATCGGTTTCAAGGATGGCGTGGGCGACATCGAGTCCATGGTCAGCATCCGCCGCAAGCTGGGCGACCGCTTCTCGTACCTGGGCGGCCTGCCCACGGCCGAGGTCTACGCCGCCGCCTACAAGGCGCTGGGCGTGCCGGTGTACTCGTCGGCGGTGTTCAACTTCATCCCGAAGACCGCGATGGACTTCTACCGCGCCATCGCCGCGGACGATCAAGAGACCGTAGGCAGCCTGATCGACAACTTCTTCCTGCCGTACCTGGCCATCCGCAACCGCAAGGCTGGCTACGCCGTGAGCATCGTCAAGGCCGGCGCCCGCATCGTCGGCCGCGACGGCGGCCCGGTGCGCGCGCCGCTGACCGACCTGACCGGCGAAGAGATGGAAATGCTGGGCACGCTGATCAACAAGCTCGGCCCGCAGTAATCCGATCCGTCCTTGCCATATGCATCGCGACAAGCCGGCCGCGGGGCACCTTGCCCTCCGGCCGGCTTGTCCTCTTCTGCCACACTCAAACGTTGACAAGGAACCTCCCATGCAAATCACCGGCGACATGCTGATCGGCGCGCAAGCCGTGCGCGGCACCGAATCGACGCTGCAGGCCATCAACCCGGCCACGGGCGAGACCCTGGGCCCTGACTTCCACGGCGGCGGCCAGGCCGACGTCGAGCGCGCCTGCGCGCTGGCCGAAGCGGCCTTCGATACCTATCGCAATACCTCGTCCGAGCAGCGCGCGGGCTTCCTGGACGCGATCGCCGCCGGCATCGAGGCGCTGGGCGACACGCTGATCGAGCGCGCGCACCAGGAAAGCGGCCTGCCAATCGCGCGCCTGCAGGGCGAGCGCGGCCGCACCGCAGGCCAGTTGCGCCTGTTCGCGACCGTGCTGCGCGAAGGCCGCTGGCAGGAGGCCACCTTCGACGCCGCGCTGCCCGAGCGCACCCCGCCGCGCCCCGACCTGCGCATGCAGCGCATCGCCATCGGCCCGGTGGCGATGTTCGGCGCGAGCAACTTCCCGCTGGCCTTCTCCGTTGCGGGCGGCGACACCGCCTCGGCGCTGGCAGCCGGCTGCCCGGTGGTGGTCAAGGCGCATTCGGCGCACCTGGGCACGTCCGAACTGGTCGGCCGCGTGATCCAGAAAGCCGTGCAGGACGCCGGCCTGCCCGAAGGCGTGTTCGCGCTGCTGGTGGGCGCGGGCAATGTCGTCGGCACGGCGCTGGTGTCGCACCCCGCGATCCAGGCGGTCGGCTTCACCGGTTCGCGTTCGGGCGGCATGGCGCTGATGCAGGCGGCCAACGCGCGTCCGCAGCCGATTCCCGTGTATGCCGAGATGAGCAGCATCAATCCGGTGTTCCTGCTGCCCGCCGCACTGCAGGCGCGCGGCGCCGAGATCGGCCGCCAGTTGGTCGATTCGCTGGTGCTGGGCGTCGGGCAATTCTGCACCAACCCCGGCCTGGTGATCGGCATCGAAGGCCCGGCGCTGGACCAGTTCCGTGCCGCCGCGCTCGACGCGCTGGGCGGCAAGCCGGCGGCGACCATGCTGACGCCCGGCATCCATGCCGCCTATGAAAAGGGCGTGGCGCAGCTGTCGTCGCTGGATGGGCTGCAGCGTATCGGCGACGGCGTCGCCGCCACGGGTGTCAACCAGGCCCGTCCGGTGATGTTCGAGACCACCGCCGCGCAGTTCCTGGCCGATCACCGCATGCAGGCCGAAGTGTTCGGCCCGTCGACCGTGCTGGTAGTGTGCCGCGACCTGGAAGAGGTGCTGGCGCTGGCCAACCAGCTCGAAGGCCAGCTCACCGCCACGATGCAGCTCGACGACGCCGACCTCGACGCCGCGCGCCAGCTGCTGCCGGTGCTGGAGCGCAAGGCCGGGCGCGTGCTGTGCAATGGCTATCCGACCGGCGTGGAAGTTGCTCACGCCATGGTGCATGGCGGGCCCTTCCCGGCCACGTCTGACGTGCGTTCGACCTCGGTCGGCGCCACGGCGATCGACCGTTTCCTGCGCCCGGTGTGCTACCAGAACCTGCCGCAGGGATTGCTGCCGGCGGCACTGCGGGGATAAGCGCAACACTTGCAATGATGAGCCCCGCGCCTTGTGCGGGGCTTTTTGTTTTAATAAGCCAGCGCAAAAGAAAAGAAAGCGACCCGCGTTCGTCACGCGGGCCGCCTGTCGTTTATCGCGTCGAAGCGCCCTGCCGGGGCGGCCGATCCCTGCCGGTCAAGCCTCCAGCTTGATCCCCGCCTGCTTCACCACCCCCGCCCAGCGCGCCTGCTCGGCCACGAAGAACTTGCCGGTTTCCGCCGGCGTCATCGTCACCACTTCGGCACCCTGCTGGACCAGTTGCGAACGCAGTTCCGGCGCGCGGATGATCTTGATCAGCTCGGCGTTCAGGCGCGTCACCAGCGCATCCGGCATGCTGGCCGGCGCCATCACGCCCTGCCACGTGCCCGACTCGAAGTTGGGCACGCCCTGCTCGGCAATGGTCGGCACGTTCTGCAGCAGCGGCATGCGCGTGCGCTTGGACTGGGCGATCAGCTTGAGCTTGCCCGACTGCACATGCGGCAGCGTGGCCAGCATGCCGTTCATCAGCACCTGCGCGCTGCCGCCCACGGTGTCCGCAATCGCCTGCGAGCCGCCCTTGTACGGCACGTATTGCCACTTGGCGCCGGTGGCCTGCTCCACCGCTACGCCGGCCAGGTGCGGCGCGCTGCCGATCGCCGTCACGGCGAAGTTGAGCTGGCTGCGCTTGGACAGTTCGACCAGTTCCTTCAGGTTGCTGACCTGCACTGACGGATGCACCACCAGCAGGTGCGGCGAGTACGCCAGCATCGTCACCGGCTTGAGGTCCTTGGCGATGTTGAAGCTGAGCTTGGTATAAACCGACGGGCTGATCGCCAGCGCGCCGATATCGCACAGCATCAGCGTATGGTTGTCGGTGGCCTGCGCAACCATGGCCGCTCCGACGTTGCCGTTGGCGCCCGGCTTGTTGTCGACCACCACGGACTGGCCCAGCGCTTCGCCCAGTTGCTTGCTGATCAGCCGCGCGATGATGTCGGACGAACCGCCGGCGGTGTACGGCACCACCAGGCGGATCGGGCGCGTCGGCCAGGCCTGCTGCGCGGCGTGCGCGCCTGTGGCGAGGCCGGCCAGCGGGCCGGCGGCGATGCCCGCGGCCAGCGCTGAAGTCTGCTTGAGGAAAATGCGGCGTCCCTGGGTCATGCTATGTCTCCATTGTTGTTGCAGGTGCGCCGGCGCGGCACGGTGGTCGTGCGGCGGCCGGCGCTGTCGGTGTGTTGGTCAGGTGCGGTCGATGCTTGTTGCGCTCAGTCGAGCACGATGCGGCCCTTCTCGATCACGGTCTTCCAGCGCTGCAGTTCCTGCGCTTCAAACTGGCTGAATTGCTCGGGCGTATTCGCCACCACCTCGAAGCCGCTCTCCGACAGCTTCTGGCGCATCTTCGGATCGTTCAGCGCGCCGACCAGCGCACCGTGCAGGCGCGTCTTCACGTCGGCGGGCAGCCCGCGCGGCGCGGCGACGCCCTGCCAGGAATAGACCTCGACTTCCTTGACCCCGGCTTCGGCCATGGTCGGCACGTTGGGCAGCACGGCCGGGCGCTTGTCCGCCGTCACCGCCAGCGCCTTGAGCTTGCCGGTGCGGATGTGCTGCAGCACCGCGTTGATGTTCTGGAACGATACGTCCACCTGGCCGGCGAGCAGGTCGGAGATGGCGGGCGCGCCGCCCTTGTACGGCACATGCAGGCCGTCGGTGCCGGTCTTCTGCCAGAACAGCGCCGCGGTCAGGTGGTCGGACGACCCCGCGCCGGACGAGGCAAAGCTGACCTTGCCCGGGTTCTTCTTCATGTGCGCCACCAGTTCCTGCACGTTATTCGCCGGGAACTGCGGATTGACCACCAGCACGTTAGGCGCGCGCACCGCCACCGTCAGCAGGTCGAAGTCCTTGACCGGGTCGTAGCCCAGGTTCTTCTGCAGGAACGGGTTGACGGCAAAGACGCCGATCGACGCCACCAGCATGGTGTAGCCGTCCGCCGGCGCGCGCTTGACGAAGGTCGCACCGATGGCGCCGGTCGCCCCGGGCTTGTTGTCGACCACGAACGGCTGGCCCAGCTTCTCGTTGAGCGGCGCCGTCAGCATGCGCGCGATGGTGTCGGTGGAACCGCCCGCGGGGAACGGCACCACCACCGAAACAGGGCGTTGCGGCCAGTCTTGCGCGGCCCGGGCGTTGCCGGCCGCCAGCGCGGCCAGCGCCGCGACCGTCAGCACCGAGCCGACGGCAACCATGCGCAGCCAGTCTTGCAGGCGCAGGGCACCCGTGCGTTGGAAGGGATACATCGTTGTCTCCTGCTCTGTCTTGTCGATACCGGACTGCCGTGCCGGCTCAGCGCACCATGCAGGGCGCCTTGTTGTTGAACTGCCAGCCGGGGATCAGGAACTGCATGGCGATGGCGTCGTCGCGCGCGCCCAGGCCCTTGCTCTGGTACAGCGCGTGGGCGCGGCCCAGCGCGTCCATGTCGAGCTCCACCCCCAGGCCCGGCGTTTTCGGCACCTGCACCAGGCCGTTCTCGATCTTCAGCGGCGCCTTGGTCAGGTTCTCGCCGTCCTGCCAGATCCAGTGCGTGTCGATGGCGGTGACCCGGCCCGGCGCGGCGGCGGCCACATGGGTGAACATCGCCAGCGAGATATCGAAGTGGTTGTTCGAGTGCGAGCCCCAGGTCAGGCCCCATTCGGCGCACATCTGCGCCACGCGCACCGAACCCTGCATGGTCCAGAAGTGCGGGTCGGCCAGCGGGATGTCGACCGACTGCAGGCGCACCGCGTGGCCCATCTGGCGCCAGTCGGTGGCGATCATGTTGGTCGCCGTGGGCAGGCCGGTGGCGGTACGGAACTCGGCCATCACTTCGCGGCCGGAATAGCCGTCCTCGGCGCCGCACGGGTCTTCGGCGTAGGCCAGCACGCCGCGCTTGTCACGGCACAGGCGTACGGCCTCGGCCAGCGACCAGGCGCCGTTGGGGTCGAGCGTGATGCGGGCCTTGGGGAAGCGTTCGGCCAGCGCCAGGATCGCCTGCATTTCTTCTTCGCCGCGCAGCACGCCGCCCTTGAGCTTGAAGTCGTTGAAGCCGTAGCGTTCGTACGCGGCCTCGGCCAGCCGGACCACCGCCTCGGGCGTCATCGCCACGTCATTGCGCAGGCGGAACCAGGCGTTATCGGCATCGGCTTCGGTGCGGTAGTCCAGCGTGGTGCGCTGGCGGTCGCCGATATAGAACAGGTAGCCGAGCATCTCGACGGCGTCGCGCTGCTGGCCTTCGCCGAGCAGTGCCGCCACCGGCACCTCCAGGTGCTGGCCGAGCAGGTCGAGCAGCGCCGATTCCAGCGCGGTGACGGCGTGGATGGTGATGCGCAGGTCGAAGGTCTGCAGGCCGCGGCCGCCGGCGTCGCGGCTGGCGAAGGTGGCGCGCACGCGGTTCAGGATGGCCTGGTACTGCCCGATGGGCTGCCCGACCAGCAGCGGACGCGCGTCTTCCAGCGTCTGGCGGATGCCTTCGCCGCCCGGCACCTCGCCCACGCCGGTGTGGCCGGCGCTGTCGCGCAGGATCACGATATTGCGCGTGAAGTACGGGCCATGGGCACCCGACAGGTTCATCAGCATACTGTCGTGCCCGGCCACGGGCACCACGGTGAGTTCGGTCACCACGGGGGTCTGGCCGGCACCGGCGTGCATGGCGGGGGCGGCGGAAGTGGCGGGATGGGTCATTCGGGTCTGGTCTCCGGCATTGCTATGTTATCTGTCATCGTATGACTGATAACCCAGTATAATGAGGCCATCTCGAACCGGTCAAGTCCGGGAAACCCCGCCCGTATCCGCCATGCCTACCGCACGCAACCCTGCCCTGCCCGACCCGCTTGCCGCTGCCCCCGCCGCCGGTGCGCCCAACGCCGCCGCGGCCGTGCCGTTGCGCCGCCGCGGCCGCACCCTGGCCGAAGAAGTGGTGCAGGCGCTCTCCGAAGAGATCCGCCAGGGCCAGCTCAAGCCCGGCGACAAGCTGCCGACCGAATCGGAAATCATGGCGACACAGGGCGTAAGCCGCACCGTGGTGCGCGAGGCCTTGTCGCGGCTGCAGGCCAGCGGCCTGGTGGAAACCCGCCACGGCATCGGCACCTTCGTGCTGGCGCGCGCGGCGGAGGCACCGTCGCCCTTCCGCATCGGGCCGGATACGCTGGGAACCGCGATCGACGTGATGGCGATGCTGGAATTCCGCGTCAGCCTGGAGGCCGAGGCGGCCGGACTGGCCGCCGCGCGCCGCAGCGACGCGCAGCTGGCCGCCATGCGCCAGGCGCTAGACGACCTCAAGCGCAATACCGGCGCCGGCAACGACGCGGTGGACAGCGATTTTGCTTTCCACCTGGCCATCGCCCGCGCCACCGGCAACCGCTACTTCACCGACATCATGGACCACCTGGGCACCATGCTGATCCCGCGCAGCCGGCTGCGGGTCAATACGCCGGAGCGCGAGCAGTACCTGGAGCGGGTCCAGTTCGAGCACGAGAACATTTACGATGCGATCGAACGCCGCGACCCCGACGCGGCCAAGGCGGCGATGCGCATGCACCTGACCAACAGCCGCGAGCGGCTGCGCAAGGCCTCGGGCTCCGGCGGCGCGCAGGCCTGACGCCCGGGACGCCCGGGACGCCCTGCCGGGCGTTTCCAGGCGCCGTCAGTCATACGATGTCTGAACAATAGCTGACGACTGGCGCCTACAAGGCGAGGTGGCAGCGGCGCGCGAAGTCGACCAGTTCCACCAGCGACGACACCTGCAGCTTGGCCATGATGCGCGCCTTGTAGCTGCTGACGGTCTTGTTGCTGATGAACAGGCTGGCGCTGATGGCCTTGTACGACATGCCGCGCGCCAGCATCTGCAGCACCACCAGTTCCTTGTCGGAAAGCCGGCGCAGCATCTCGTCGTCGGCGGAAACCGCGTGGCGCGAGCCGCCGTCCCGCCCCATCGCGGGGAACACGGTATAGCCGGCCAGCACCGACTCGACCGCGCGCAGGATTTCCTTCAGGTCCTGCGTCTTGCTGACAAACCCCTGCGCGCCAGCCTGCCACGCGCGGCTGACGAACACCGCCGGGTCGAGCGCCGTCACCACCAGCAGGCGCACCTGCGGATGGATCGCCCGCAGGCGCGGCGCCACGTCAAGGCCGCTGGAACGCGGAATGTCGAGATCGAGCAGCACGAGGTCGGGCATGCGCGCGCGCACCAGCTCGAGCGCGCTTTGCCCGTTGTCGGCCTCGAGCACTTCATCGACGCCGAGCAGCTGCAGCAGATGGGTCTTGAGAATCAGCCGCATCGCCGGGTGGTCGTCAACGATCAGGATGGTGGTCATGCGTCGGTTCGCGTGAATGGGTATGTCGGGGCATCGGCCGGCGTGATGCAGGGCCAGTATAGGGAGGCAAGGCGGCGCGCAGGATGGGAGGATTCCGCAAGGTAATGCAGCTCGCCCCTAGGCTCGCCTCAGACGCCGAGCACCGGGTTATGCAGGGCCATGCGCCGCTCGCGCGCGTTCCCCTGCGTGCTGCAGGGACAACGGCAAAGGTCCAGTGGTGCTACTCTATTCCGGAGGTGTTACCCAGGAGAACACTGTGTCCCGCAAGACCCCCATCGAGCGCTACCGCAACATCGGCATCAGCGCGCATATCGACGCAGGCAAGACCACGACGACCGAACGCATCCTGTTCTACACGGGCGTCAACCACAAGCTGGGCGAAGTGCACGATGGCGCTGCCACCATGGACTGGATGGAACAGGAGCAGGAGCGCGGCATCACCATCACGTCGGCTGCCACCACCGCCTTCTGGAAAGGCATGGCCGGCAATTACCCCGAACACCGTATCAACATCATCGATACGCCGGGACACGTCGACTTCACCATTGAAGTCGAGCGCTCGATGCGCGTGCTCGACGGCGCCTGCATGGTCTACGACGCGGTCGGCGGCGTACAGCCGCAATCCGAGACGGTCTGGCGCCAGGCCAACAAGTACGCTGTGCCCCGCATCGCCTTTGTCAACAAGATGGACCGCGTCGGCGCGGACTTCTTCCGCGTGCATGCGCAGATCGCCGACCGCCTCAAGGGGCGCGCCGTGCCGATCCAGATCCCGCTCGGCGCCGAAGACCATTTCCTGGGCGTGATCGACCTGGTCAAGATGAAGGCCATCGTCTGGGACGATGCCAGCCAGGGCGTGCGCTTCGAGTACCAGGAGATCCCGGCCGAGCTGCTGCAGACCGCGCAGGCCTGGCGCGACAAAATGGTAGAAGCCGCCGCCGAGGCCGACGAGGCCCTGCTCGAGCGCTACCTGTCGGGTGAGGCGCTGACCGAAGAGCAGATCAAGCGTGGCCTGCGCAAGCGCACCATCGCCAACGAGATCGTGCCGATGCTGTGCGGCAGTGCCTTCAAGAACAAGGGCGTGCAGAGCATGCTCGACGCGGTGATCGACTACCTGCCTTCGCCCGCCGACGTGCCCGCCATCCTCGGCCACACCGAGGACGACCGCCAGGCCGAGCGCCATCCGAGCGATGACGAGCCGTTCTCGGCGCTGGCGTTCAAGATCATGACCGATCCCTTCGTCGGCCAGTTGATCTTTTTCCGCGTGTATTCGGGCGTGGTCAATTCCGGCGACACCGTCTACAACCCGCTCAAGTCCAAGCGCGAGCGGCTCGGCCGCATCCTGCAGATGCATGCCAACGTGCGCCAGGAGATCAAGGAAGTGCGCGCCGGCGACATCGCCGCGGCGGTCGGGCTGAAGGAGGCGACCACCGGCGATACGCTGTGCGACCCGGACAAGGTCATCATCCTGGAGCGCATGAGCTTCCCCGAACCCGTGATCTCGCAGGCGGTGGAGCCCAGGACCAAGGCCGACCAGGAAAAGATGGGCATTGCGCTGAACCGCCTGGCGCAGGAGGACCCGTCGTTCCGCGTGAACACCGACGAGGAATCCGGCCAGACCATCATCTCGGGCATGGGCGAGCTGCACCTGGAAATCCTGGTCGAGCGCATGCGCCGCGAATTCAACGTGGAAGCGTCGGTGGGCAAGCCGCAGGTGGCCTACCGCGAGACCATCCGCCAGCCGGTCAAGGACGTGGAGGGCAAGTTCATCAAGCAGTCCGGCGGCCGCGGCCAGTACGGCCACGTGGTGCTGAACCTCGAGCCGATGCCGCACGGCGCCGGGTACGAATTCGTCGATGCGATCAAGGGCGGCGTGGTGCCGCGCGAATTTATCCCGGCGGTGGACAAGGGTATCCGCGAGACCCTGCAGTCGGGCGTGCTGGCGGGCTACCCGGTAGTAGACATCAAGGCCACGCTGGTGTTCGGCTCGTACCACGATGTGGACTCGAACGAGAATGCCTTCCGCATGGCGGGCTCGATGGCGTTCAAGGAAGGCATGCGGCGGGCCCGCCCGGCGCTGCTGGAGCCGATGATGGCGGTCGAGGTGGAAACGCCGGAGGAATTCACCGGCAACGTGATGGGCGACCTCTCGTCACGCCGCGGCATGGTGCACGGCATGGAAGACATCGCCGGTGGCGGCGGCAAGATCGTGCGCGCCGAAGTGCCGCTGGCGACGATGTTCGGCTACTCGACCACGCTGCGCTCGCTGACGCAGGGTCGCGCGACGTTCACCATGGAGTTCAAGCACTATGCCGAGGCGCCGGCCAACGTTGCCGAAGCGGTGATTTCGGCGAAGAAGCTCGGCTAGCGATGGTTCGCTCCCTCTCCCGCAAGCGGGAGAGGGAGCACGCAACCTGCGGAGTCGACGGCTATCCCCAACTCGCGCTCAGCACGCCGCCGCGGTCATCCTGAAAATCCCCTGCGCATTGCCCGCATCAAAGCCGAGGTCATAACGCTGCGGCGCAGCTTCGGCCTCGGCAAAGCGCTCGCGCGTGATGAACTCGTAGAACGATCCCGGCACCTCGCGCTCCACGGCCTCGCCCTGTGCACCGACGAACGTGCGGCGCACGGTATCGGCACGGAACGCCGTCTGCCTGACGCGCCCGCTGCCCGACACTTCCACCTTGTCCTTCATCGGCCGGCCCAGCTGCTTCTGCTGCTCGGCCAGCGCAAACACGTCGTCGACGCGGTCCGTGGCGTGGTTGAAGGCATTGCCTTCGGTGGCGATCCACGCCATTTCGGCCGATTCGCGCAGCAGCGCTTCGTAGTCGGCCAGCCGTGGTGCAGCGTGCTGGCGCTCGAAGCAAGGCACCAGCAAGCCGACCAGTTCAGCGCCGTCGGCCACTGCCAGCGCGCCGTCGCGCTCCAGTTGCCACAGCAGCGTCTGCGCGCGCGGCGTCAGCGGATCGGCGGAGCTGCCGGTCACGCGGCTGACTGCGGCGCGGAAGTCTTCGCTGAAGCGCTCCGGATGGAATTCGCTGACGAAGAACTGGGCAATGTCCTCGGATGCATCGGCGTGGGCGTACGAGCGCCCGGTCATGCCGATGCGGTCAAGCGGATAGGTGCCGTTGAGCACGTAGCCCAACGGCCGCAGGATGCGGGTAAAGGCGGCCTCGCCTTCGGGCAGCGCGCCGTTGTCGCGCCACTTGACCGTGCGCAGCGCGCCGTGGTCGAAGGTGACCTTGCCGCCTGCGGCGGCGACGTCATCGGTGTAGGCGCGGCCGGTCGGCACGCGTTCCAGGATGCCGCCGAACAGCACCATGTTCAGCGCCTGGGCGATCTCGGCCCGGGTAGCACCTTGCGGGTCCTGGGGCAGGCTGGCCGGCAGCGTGACCAGCGACATCAGTTGCGCGGCGCGGGTGGCACCGACGTTGGCGGTGAGGAGCGTGGAGATATTGGATGACATGGGCGCTTGGAAGTGGGCTGGACCGGCTTTCACCCCGGCGGGCAATATGGCAACGATCCGCGGGGCAGGATAGTGGCCCGCGCCGCCCGGGCACAAGCGCGCATTGCGCACAACGTTGTGCGCGCGGCGCACGACCTCCGGTGCCTCGCCGCTGTTTATACTGTCGCACTCCCTTCCTCGCCGTCCCATGAGAAACGACATCCCCAACCTGGGCGCGCTGCAGGCCTTCGAAGCCTCGGCACGGCTGGGCAGCTTTACCCGCGCCGCAGCCGAGCTGGCGCTGACGCACAGCGCGGTGGGGCGGCAGGTGGCGCAGCTCGAGCAACGCCTGGGCGTGGCGCTGTTCACGCGCGTGCGGCGGCGCCTGGAACTGACCGAGACCGGGCGCGAATACGCCGCGCGCATCCGCCGGCACCTGGACCACCTGCAGCGCGACACGCTGGAAATCAGCACCGGCCGCGCCATGGGCTTCACGCTGGAGCTGGCGGTGGTGCCCACCTTCGCCACGCAGTGGCTGATCCCGCGGCTGCCCGACTTTGCGCGGCGCCATCCCAACGTCACCGTCAACCTGTCGGCGCGCTCGCAGCCGTTTTCGTTCCAGGAGTGCGCTTACGACGCGGCGATCTATTTCGGCGACCAGTTCTGGCCCGGCACGCGCGGCGGCGTGATCTTCCGCGAAGGCGGCATGGTGCCGGTGTGCAGCCCGGCCTTCCTTGCCGACCATGCCGTCACCGATGCCGCCAGCCTGGCACGCTGCCGCCACCTGCACCTGAGCACGCGCGCCAACGCCTGGCGCGACTGGTACGCGGCGCAGGGCTGGGACTTCAGCCTGGCCGCCTCGCGCGGGCCGCGCTATGAGCTGTTCACGATGATGACGGCCGCCGCCGCCGCGGGGCTCGGCATCGGCCTGGCGCCGCGGCTGCTGATCGAGCGCGAGCTGCAGACCGGGCAGCTGGTGATGCCGCTGGCCGGCATGCTGGACCAGGACCAGGACCAGGACCAGGACCACGACCAGGACCAGGGCTACTATTTCGCCTACCCCGAGGGCCGGCCGGAATCGGAGGCACTGGCGGCCTTCCGCGGCTGGATCCTGGGCCTGTCGCGCGACATGCCGGCCGCCCCTGCAGAAGGCTGACGCGATTCGCCAGTGCAGCGCCAGACACGGCACCTTTCCTGGGTGCCCGCATCGACCAGGAAAACCAGCGCCTGTCGTCGGCCGGCAGACCGAATACCGGGCCGGCACCCCGGCCGCCGGCGTGGACGGCAGCACGCGCGTGGACGTCATGCTGGGGATGCGCCACCTGTTCTGAACGCGGCCGTCCCGGCGCGCATTTTTGCAAACCCGGCGCGAAAGAATTACGTTGCCGCGCGCCCGACGCGGCAAAACAGCCTTGCGTGGCCCGCTGCGGCGCCGCCCGCGGTGCAGGCATGGTCATTGCGCACGCTCCATGTTCCTGAGTTCATTGGCACAAGGAGCCCAACATGCAAACCCAATCTCCCAGCAGTCAAGGCGCGGCCATCATCGGTTCGGGCGTGGGCGAAGGCCCCGGTCCGGAAGTCATGGCGGCATCCAGCCTGGACGGCACCAAGGCGTACTCGTCCGACGGCGAACACGTCGGCACGATCTCCGAGATCATGCTGGACGTGCCGCACGGCCGCATCGCCTACGCGGTGCTGAAGGCCGGCGGCTTCCTCGGCATTGGCGATACGCTGCACGCCATCCCGTGGAACGCCCTGGTGATGGACACCGACGAAAAGTGCTTCCGGATCGCCGTGACGGCGGACCGGATCAAGTCCGCCCCCGGCTTCAACAAGGACAGCTGGCCGGCCATGGCCGATCCGCAGTGGGGCAAGTCGCTGCACGAGTACTACGGGCGGGACCCGTACTGGGTGAACCCGCCGCTGTAGGCGCCGGCGCAGCTTGCATTGCGCCACCAGGCTAGGCAAAGTCTTGCGGGACGCGCGCGCAGCGCAGGCGCGGCTCGGGAGACCACCATGAGCAGACCCGACGGCATCGGGCCGCAAGCGCCCGCCTGCCCAGACATGCCTGGCTTCCTGGCCGGGGGCGGCGAGATGGGCGCGCTGATCCGCGCGCACGACTGGGCCGCCACGCCGCTGGGGCCGCCGCAGGCGTGGCCGCACAGCCTGAAGACGGCCATCCGCATCATGCTGACCGCGCCAGCCGATCTGGATCGGTTGGGGCGAGGCGCTGCATTTCTTCTACAACGACGCCTACAAGTCCATCATCGGCGGCAAGCACCCCGACGCGCTGGGCCAGCCGACCGCAGTGGTCTGGCGTGAAATCTGGCCGGAAATCGGCCCGCTGCTCGACACCGCGATGACCGGTGCCGAGGGCACCTTCGTCGAGCAGAAGCTCCTGATCATGGAGCGCAACGGGTATCCGGAAGAGACCTACTACACCTTTTCGTACAGCCCCGTGCCGAACGACCACGGCGGCACCGGCGGCATCATCTGCGCCAACAGCGACGATACCGAGCGCGTGCTGGCCGAGCGGCAACTGAATGTGTTGCGTGACGTGGCCGCGGCGGCCACCGACGCGCGCTCGTGGCGCCAGGCGTGCGAGCGCACCATGGGCGCGCTGGCATCGGACCCGCGCGACATCGTCTTCGCGCTGCTCTACATCGCCGAACCCGGCGCCACCGACCTGCAGCGCGTGGTCGCCAGCGGCATCGATCCTGCTCACCCCGCCGCACCGCCCGCGATCTCGCTCGAAGGCATGGCGCCGTGGCCGGTGGCCGAGGTCCTGCAGCAGCAACAGCCGGC
Source organism: Cupriavidus sp. IK-TO18 (assembly GCF_015549295.1). Taxonomy (NCBI): domain Bacteria; kingdom Pseudomonadati; phylum Pseudomonadota; class Betaproteobacteria; order Burkholderiales; family Burkholderiaceae; genus Cupriavidus; species Cupriavidus sp. IK-TO18. The sequence continues at coordinate 143,454 of NZ_JADGMP010000014.1, read as the reverse complement.
GCTGATCGAGCAGCTGGCAACGCGCTTTGCCGCGCCGCTGCCCGCCGGCGCGTGGGGTGTGCCCACGGATGCGGCCGCGGTGATCCCGGTGGCGCCGTCGGGCAGCGCCTCGCATCGCGGCGTGCTGGTAGTGGGGCTGAACCCGTACCGGTTGTTCGGCGAGCGCTACCGCAGCTTCCTGAACCTGGTGGCGGGCCAGATCGGCGCGGCCATGCATTCGGCGCAGGCCTACGAGGAAGCGCGCAAGCGTGCCGAGGCGCTGGCCGAGATCGACCGCGCCAAGACCACCTTCTTCTCCAACATCAGCCATGAGTTCCGCACGCCGCTGACGCTGATGCTGGGACCGCTCGAAGAGCTGCTGCGGCGCGCCGGCACTGGCGACGACAGCGCCGGCGACGAACAACGCTCGCTGCTGGAGATGACCCACCGCAGCGGCATGCGCCTGCTCAAGCTGGTCAACGCGCTGCTCGACTTCTCGCGCATCGAGGCCGGCCGCATCCGCATGCGGCGCCACCCCACCGACCTCGCCGCCTTCACCGCCGACCTCGCCTCGCTGTTCCGTGCCTGTGTCGAGAGCGCCGGCATGTCGCTGCGCGTCGAATGCGAACCGCTGCCGCAGCCGGTGGCGGTGGACCGCGACATGTGGGAGACCATCGTGCTGAACCTGGTCTCCAATGCGTTCAAGTTCACGTTTGCCGGCAGCATCACCGTCAGCATCGTGGCCCATGGGGACAATGCGGTGCTGCGCGTGCGCGACACCGGCATCGGCATCCCGGCCGGCGAGCTGCCGCGCATCTTCGAGCGCTTCCATCGCGTCGAAGGCGCGCAGGGCCGCTCGATCGAAGGCAGCGGCATCGGCCTGGCGCTGGTGCGGGAACTGGTGCGCCTGCATGGCGGCACCGTCGAAGTCGACAGCATGCAGGGCCAGGGCACCTGCTTCACGGTCACGATGCCGGTGGCGGCCGCCGGGGACGTGCCGGCGGACACGGTGCCAGCGCTCGCGGCCAGCAGTGCGCAGGCCCGCGCCTACGTGGACGCGACGCTGCGCTGGCCGCATGCCGAGGCACCGGCGCTGGCCATGGCCGCAGAGGACGCGCAGTACAGCCCGCAACATGCGCCTGCGCCCGGCGGCGAAGCGGCTGCCCCCGCCACCGTGCTGGTGGTTGACGACAACGACGACCTGCGCGACTACATGCGCCGGCTGCTGAATGCCGCCGGCCACCGCGTCGAGGTGGCACCCGACGGCGAGGCCGCGCTCGAGTTGGCGCGCCGCCAGTTGCCCGCGCTGATCGTGTCGGACGTGATGATGCCCAGGCTCGACGGCTTCGGCCTGGTGCAGGCCGTGCGCGCGGATCCGGCGCTGCGCGACACGCCGGTGCTGCTGCTGTCGGCGCGCGCCGGCGAGGAAGCGCGCGTGAGCGGCCTGGGATCGGGCGCCGACGATTACCTGATCAAGCCCTTCTCGGCCCGCGAACTGCTGGCCCGCGTGGCCAGCAACCTGCGCCTGTCAGAGCTGCGGCGCGCCACCGAGCGCCGCCTGCAGGACCTCAATGCCTCGCTCGAGCGGCGCATCGCGCAGGCCGTGACTGACCACGACCGGCTGTGGGAACTGAGCGAAGACCTGCTGATCGTGGCCGGCTTCGACGGCACCCTGCAGCGCATCAGCCCGGCCTGGACACGCACGCTTGGCCATGCCCCGCACGAGGCGCTGGGCCGGCCTTACCTGTCGTTCATCTATCCGGACGACCTGGTGCTGGTGACCGCGCAGCTGGCGGCGCTGCGCCACGACGGCACGCCGGTGCGTTTCGAATGCCGCCAGCCGCGCGCGGACGGCGCGTTGCGCTGGCTGGCCTGGACCCTGACGGTGGATCCGGCCAACGGCCATCTCCACGGCGTCGGCCGCGACGTGACCGGCGACCGCGAAGTCCAGGCGGCGCTGCGCCATGCCGACCAGGCCCTGCGCACGGCGCAGAAGATGGAAGCCATCGGCAAGCTGACCGGCGGCGTCGCCCATGACTTCAACAACCTGCTGCAGGTGATCGGCGGCAACCTGCAGCTGCTGGCGCGCGACCTGTCCGGCAATACCGACGCCGCGCCGCGGCTGCGCAATGCGCTGGCCGGCGTGGCCCGCGGCGCCAAGCTGTCGTCGCAGCTGCTGGCATTCGGGCGGCGCCAGCCGCTGGCCCCGCGCGTGGTCAACCTGGGCCGGCTGGCGCGCACGCTGGACGACATGCTGCGGCGCGCGCTGGGCGACGGCATCGAGATCGAAACCGTGGTGGCCGACGGCCTGTGGAATACGCTAGTCGACCCGTTTCAGGTCGAGAACGCGCTGCTGAACCTGGCGATCAACGCGCGCGACGCCATGCACGGCCAGGGCCGCCTGACCATCGAGGCGCGCAACACGTGGCTCGACGAGGCGCTGGAAGAGCCGCCGCACGGGCGCGCGCCGCGGCCGGCGGCGCAGTATGTGCTGCTGGCGGTCACCGACACCGGCACCGGCATGACGCCCGAGGTGCAGGAACATGTGTTCGAGCCGTTCTTCACCACCAAGCCCGAAGGCCAGGGCACGGGCCTCGGCCTGAGCATGGTGTATGGCTTTATCCGCCAATCGGATGGCCATGTGAAGATCGTAAGCAAGCCCGGCCGCGGCACCACGGTGAAGCTCTACCTGCCGCGCGTGCACATGGCCGAGGATCCCGATGCCGAACCCGATACGGACCGCGCGCGCGGCGGCGGCGAAACCGTGCTGGTGGTCGAGGACGACGAGGACGTACGCGCCACCGTGGTCGAGATGCTTGCCAGCCTGGGCTACCACGTGCTGCGCGCGCGCGATGCGCAGGGTGCGCTGGCCATCGTCGAGCGGGGCGTTCACATCGACCTGCTGTTCAGCGATGTGGTGATGCCGGGGCCCTTGCGCAGCACCGAACTGGCCGACAAGGTGCGCGAGCGGCTGCCGGGCATCGGGGTGCTGTTCACCTCGGGCTATACCGACAGCATCATCGTGCACGGCGGCAGGCTGGATCCCGGCGTCGAACTGCTCAGCAAGCCCTATACACATGAAGCGCTGGCGCGCAGGGTCCGCCATGTGCTGGCCAACCGGGAACAGCGTGCCGCGGGGGCAGCGGCTGTGGCTGCCGCCGGCCGCGCGCCGAGTGATTCGGGCACGCGCGTGCTGTGCGTCGACGACGACGCGCAGGTGCGCGCCAGCACGGCGGAACTGCTGCGCGCCTGCGGCGCCGAGGTGACCGAGGCGCAGAACGACATCGAGGCGCTGGCACTGCTTGCCGCCGGCACCTTCGACCTGCTGCTGACCGATGTCGCGCTGCACGGCGGCACCAGTGGCTCGGGCGTGGACCTGGCACTGGCCGCGCGCCAGCGCCAGCCGCGGCTGCGTATCGTGTTTGCCACGGGCTATCCGCTGGCGCTGACGCCGGCCCAGCACCAGGTGCTGGGCGACGCCGCGGTGCTGCGCAAGCCGTATGCGCCGCAGGCGCTGCTGGACCTGCTGCAGGGCGCCGTCGCCGAAGGCCCTGGGGGCACGGAGAGCGCGGAGGGCGCCACAGCGCTCGGAAGCCGACCGTCATCGACAGCCTGAAGGTGCGCGGCGCTTCTTGGCGCAAGATAGCCGCCGTAGGCGGAGGCCCAGCGGGCCTTCTGCAACGTTCCCCACCGCGGCGCGCAGCGTGTGAATCAGGCGGGCATGGACTCGCGGCCGAACGCTTCCAGTTCGCGCACCAGGCTTTGCGCGGCCAGCCTGACCAGCTCGGCACCCTTTTCCGGCGTCGCCAGTCCCGGATCGGAGCCGATACGGCCATCCGGATAGCGCGCGCGGAAGTCCAGCGCTTCGCGGATCGGGCCCGACGGTGCGATCTTCGGCGCATAGTCGGCAATCTTGATGGCGTCCGGAAAAGCCCACTGAGTGATCGCAATCTCGGAAGGCGTGGCGTGCGAGCCGTGGCCAGCCGGGAACTGATTGCGCGCCAGCTCGCCGACGCCTTCCAGGTCCCACCAGTTGCACAGCTTTAGCGCGAAGCCCGCGCGGCGCCTGGCGAAGCTCGCCTCGGCGTAGAGCTCGGAGAACGCGGCTTCAATTGATGCCACATTGCCCCCGTGGCCGTTAAGGAACAGGATCTTCTCGAAGCCATGCCCGGCCAGCGAGCGGACCCAGTCACCGATCGCGGCGATAAAGGTCGAGGGGCGCAGGGAAATGGTCCCCGGAAAGGCGAGGTGATGCTGCGCCATACCGATATTGAACGTCGGTGCCACCAGGACATCGGCCCCCTTCTCCGCTTCATTGGCGATGATTTCCGGGCACAGCCAGTCGGTGCCGAGCAGCCCGGTCGGTCCGTGCTGCTCGTTCGAGCCGATCGGAACCACGATGGTACGGCTGCGCGCCAGGTATTGCTCGATTTCAGCCCAGGTTGAAAGATGCAAGCGCATTGCTACTCCTTTTGATCTCCGGTGCGTCCGGACACGATACTTGATTCATGCCGCCTGGCGCAGGTTCAGCGCTTGGCCGGCAGCTTGTTGGCAAGGACGATCACGGCGGCGAGCAACGGCAGCGAAGCCATCAGCAGCACCCCATAACTTAGGCTGCCGGTCGCGCCCTTGGTCCAGCCGATGACGGCAGGACCCCAGAAACCGCCCGACAAGCCAATGGTATTGATCAGCGCGATGCCGCCCGCCGCCGCCGGACCCTTGATGTATTCGGCGGGCATGGCCCAGAACACCGTGTAGGCCATCCACAGCCCCATCGTGGCGAGCGTCAGCAATGCCAGCGTCACGAACAGGTTTCCATCCGTTGCAAACGAGGCCGCCAGCAGCACCGCCGCGCCCAACGCAGGCACCGCGCAGTGAAAGCGCCGCTCCCCGACCCGGTCAGACCTGCGGCCCATGAAGACCATGCCAAAGGCGGCAGCCAGGTAGGGGATGGCCGAGTACCAGCCAAGCTGCACCGTATCGTTCACGCCCTGTGCCTTGATGAGGCTCGGAAGCCAGAAGCTGATGGCGTAGATGGTTGCGATGATGCAGAAGTATGCCAGGGCCAGCACGTAGACCCGCGCGTCCTTCGCCACGGCCTTGAAGGAATGCTTGTGCGCCGCCGCGGGACTCAGCTCGGCTTCAAGCAGGCGCCGTTCCTGTTCGCTCAGCCAGCTGGCCTGGGCGGGCCGATCCGGCACCAGCCGCAAAGCCATCACACCGAGCAGGATGCAGGGCAGGCCCTCGACCAGGAACATCCACTGCCAGCCCGCGAGACCGGCCTGGCCGGCGAGCGCGGTCATCAGCCACGCCGACACCGGACCCCCGACGATCCCGCCGATCGGGCCCGCCAGGAAGACGATCGCGATGGCGCGGGCCATGCGTTGCGGACCGTACCAGCACGATAGGTAATAGATCATGCCCGGGGCGAATCCCGCCTCGAACACGCCGAGCAGGAAGCGCATGGCGTAGAACGTCGGCACGTTGCGCACGAACAGCATGCAGGCGGAGGTAATGCCCCACAGCACCAGGATGCGGCTGAACGTCTTGCGCGCGCCGACCCGCGGCAGCATCAGGTTGCTGGGCAACTCGAACAGCACGTAGCCGATAAAGAAAATCCCCGCGCCCACGCCGTACGCGGCATCGGAGAAGCCCAGGTCACTTTGCATCTGCAGCTTGGCGAAGCCGACATTGACCCGGTCCAGATAGGCGAACAGGTAACAGACCAGCAGGAAAGGCAGCAAGCGCCAGTTGATCTTGCTGTACAGCGAGGAAGCGTCGGAAGCGCCGTCGGCGGCGCTCGAGGTGGGAATTGCCAGCATGCTGCCTGTCTCCTGTGGTTGCGTGTCGTCTGCATGTTTTTCTGGCCTGAAGTCTGGCAGCCGGAGAGGGGCAGGCAAAGAGCAACTAAGTCCACGGTTCGTTCCCTTTTGAGCAACGGATTTTCCGCCGAGTGCAGCAAGTGCCGCGCAAGGGCCTCCGGCTTCAGGTATCGTCAGCGCGGTCAGAAAGCGAAGCGGAGCGTTTCGACATGCGAGAGATCAACCAGCAGCGGTTGCGATACTTCCGGGAAGTCGTGGCTCACGGCACCATCCGGGGGGCCGCGGAAAGCCTCAATACCTCGCCGTCCGTGATCACCCGGCAGATCAGGCTGCTCGAGGAAGAACTCGGCGCGACGCTGTTCGAGCGCGAGCCGCGTGGCCTCAAGCCGACTGCGGCGGCTGCGCACCTGCTCGAGTTCTGGCGTGGCTATCGCTCGCACCAGGAGAAGCTCGAAGACCAGTTGCATTCACTGAAGGGCTTGCAGCAAGGCGAGGTCCGGCTGGTGCTGAGCGAAGGCTATGTGGACCTCCTGGTCAACGAAGTCCTTGCGCAGTTCTGCGCCCGGTATCCGAAGCTCGATATCCACATGGACATCCTGGCGGTGGACGGCGTGCTGCAGGAAGTCGCCGAAAGCCGCGCACATATCGGGCTGGCGTACAATCCGCCGCCCCATCCGCGCGTCGAGTACCGCGCGAGTGCGGCGCAGCCGGTGGTCCTGCTGGTCCGCCCCGACCATCCGCTTGCCGTGCGCGGCGGCGCGGCCAGCCTCCAGGATCTGCAGGCCTACCCGCTCGCGATCATGCCGGCATCTTTCGGCGTGGGTCATGCACTGAGCATGGTGGAGTTTGCCGAGAACATCTCGATCCGGGCGACGCTGGTCAGCAATTCGCTGACGGCCCTGAAGCAGTTCGTCGGCTACAACAATTTCATGACGCTGATCGGTGAATTTGCCGCCTATCGCGAGATCGCGGCAGGCACGCTCGCCGTCGTGCCGATCGATCACCCGCTGTTCATGGGCACCCAGGCAAGGCTGATGGTGAAGGCCGGCCGGCCATTGCCGGCGGCTGCGCTCGAACTGCTAAGCCATATCACGCGGCACATGTCCATGTTTGCCAGGACCACGCCCGGCGCGGATTAGCCGGATCCCTCGTTCTCCAGCCGCAGCATCCGCAACTGGATCGCCGCCGCCAGCTCCATCAGTGGCCCGGCCAGCGCGGCCTCGGCGGCTTCCACGGCCCCGGCGCCTGGCTGCGTCGATACGCTCACGTTCAATACGTGGATGCCATAGCCGCGAAAGCGCATGGGCGTCACCATGGCAAGGACCTGAGGCTGCCAGGAGATCGTGCCGAGCGCTACACCAAGCCAAGCTGCTGCAAAGCAGCACCCGTGTCGATGAGCGAACACATTGGCATCCGGCGGCAAGCCAACCCCATTTTGAGTGTTGCCATGCCTGCCCGGAACGCTGCAAGCGGCCGTGGCCCACGGCCTGAATCCCACCATTACCAACCATCGGTTGTCATTGAATCGCTACTCATCGCTCTACTGTGTTGAGTAGCTGGCTCCTACATTGAACCCAACGGCGACGCACCAATCCAGCGAAGCCGCAAACGAGGTTCTTCCTACCAAGATTCAGGAGCTGATCATGATTTCCCATTTCGCCCGTATTCTTGTTGTTGCGTCGACGACCCTGACCGTTGCTGCCGCGCTGTCGGGCGGCTACGCCCACGCAGGAGAAGTCGTTGTGGCCGGCATGGACCGGACAGGTGTGTCCGCGTCGCCCGCTCGCAAGCCCGATCCGTTCACGGACGGTGCGCGCATCGGTGCTTACGACCCGTACACCGACGGCGCCCGCGCCGGCGAGTCGGACTCGTTCAACAAGGGACTCTGATGCCGCAGGCCTACGCCTCACCTTCGGCTGTCGCCATTTCCATCCACTCATGCCAGCTCCTGCAGCATTGTCGGCACCAGCTCGGATACCGTGGGATGGATGTGCATGGCGCGGCTGATGGTGGTATAGGGCGCCCCGGCATACATCACGTCGAGCAGGGAGTGAATCACCTCGTCGCCGTTCAGACCCAGGATTGCCGCGCCCAGGATCAAGCGGCTGTCGGCGTCGACCACCACCTTCATGAAACCCTGGCTTTCGCCCTTTTCCACGGCGCGCCCGACGCGGCTCATGGGGCGCCTGCCGACAAGAACGTTGCGCCCGGACTGGCGGGCCTGCGTTTCAGTCATGCCGGCGCGCCCGAGCGGGGGATCGGTGAACAAGGCATAGGCCGTGATGCGGTCCGCAACCGTGCGAGGATCGTTGTCGAGCAAGTTGGCGGCGACGATCTCGTGGTCGTGATACGACGTATGCGTGAAGGCCCCGCGGCCGTTGCAGTCACCCAGCGCCCAGATGCCGGGGACGCTGGTGCGCAACTGTTCATCCACCTTGATATAGCCCCGCTCGTCGGTTTCGACCCCTGCCTTGTCGAGTCCCAGGTCTGCCGTGTTGGGTACCCTCCCCACTGCCAGGAGCAGGTGCGAGCCATTGACGTCGCGCGAACCAGACGCGCAATCGAGCCCGACGGAGATGCCTGCTCCCGCCCGGCGGGCAGTCAGGCAGTTGGCATCGAGGCGGATTTCGACCCCCTCCCGCTCCAGGATCTCCCGCACCGCCTCCGACACGTCTTCGTCCTCGCGCTGGATCAGGCGCGGGCCTTTTTCCACCACGGTGACCCTGGCGCCAAAGCGTCGGTACATCTGGGCAAACTCCAGGCCTATGTAGCTGCCGCCAATGACGACCAGATGCTCGGGCAGGTAGTCAACGTTCATCATGCCCGCATTGGTCAGGTACGCCACTTCGTCGAGCCCGGGCATCGGCGGAACGAGGGCCCGGCCACCGACGTTGATAAAGATCCGCTCAGCTTCCAGCAGTTCGCCATTGACGCGCACGGTGTGCGCGCTTTCGAAGCGGGCGTGCCCCTGATAGACGGTGCCGTTGGCCAGGCCGCGCATCCACTGTTCCACGCCACTGGCGGAGCGCCCGGCGATTTCGTCCTTGCGCGCCTTCACCTGCCTCATGTCGATGGCAACCGGCCCACCGATCGTCACGCCATAGTCGCCCGCGCGCCGCGCAAGATGGGCCGCATACGCGCTCGCGATCAGGGTCTTGGTCGGGATGCAACCGGTGTTCACGCACGTGCCGCCAAAGTTCGCACGTTCGATGACTGCCACTTTCTTGCCTGCGCCGGACAGCCGCGCGGCCAGCGCGGGGCCAGCTTGTCCGGTGCCGATGATGATCGCGTCGAATACCTGAGCCATCACGCTTCTCCTTACCTTGTGCCGGGGCCGCTACACAAGCCAAGCGCAGCGGTGCGCTCCCGCTGTGGATCTGGGAGCGATGCTGGCTGCGCGCTCGTCAAAGCAAAGTCAACTTTAGGTGAATTGGGTCACGGCAGGCAGGCGAGGTGATGGCTCCGTCCAGCGTCATGTCATGGAAGAAGCCCCGCGCAGTTCAGTGTGACTGGGCCTCGATTCAATCAGAAATCAGATCGGCAAAAATTTCACTTGTAATGAGATCGATTCCCATTTACTATTCGATCACTGCCTGACGCACGGTGCTTCACCACCCAGGCAGCCCGGCCAGCACCGAGGCCGCCGCGGCAAGCGGCACCGCCCCGAACCCTGGCAGGACAGAATTTCCGGACGCCGCCACGTGCCATGCCACGCGGCATCCGATACCGACTTTTGTGGGGACCGCTCCGTCACGCGGAGCGTTTGGCAGTAGCCAGTCTTCGGAAGATCGGGAAAGCAACCAGACCCCGCTTTCCCGATCGCGTCTTCCGCAGGCAAGCCAGGCCGCCTTTTTATTCAGCGCGTCGTGCAGGCACGGCGTGCCGCCAGGGACGCCAGCGCTGCGCGCGGCCGGCCCTGGCGCTCCAGCCTGAATATCCCGCCAAGCCATCGACGCCGCCGTGCGCGGCGACGGGCACGGTGCCGCCCTGTCCGATGCGGGGCAACAGCAGCATTCCAATGTCATCCGCCATGTCATCCGAACAGTCCAGCCCGATCCACCTCAAGCGCGCGGGCCTGAAGGCTACGTCGCCGCGGATGCGGATCCTTGAAGTGTTCCGCACCAGCGCACGGCGCCATCTCAGTGCGGAGGATGTCTACCGCATCCTGCTGACCCAGGACGAGGATGCGGGACTGTCTACCGTGTACCGGGTGCTCAACCAGCTGGTGCAGGCCGACATCCTGCTGCGGCACACCTTCGAGTCCGACCACGCCGTGTTCGAACTCAACGAAGGCGGCCACCATGACCACCTGATCTGCGTTGCCTGCGGCCGCGTGGAGGAATTCCGCGACGAAAGCATCGAGCAACGCCAGCGCCAGGTGGCCGCCGACAACGCCTTTATTTTGCGCGAGCACATGCTGGTGCTGTACGGCGTCTGCCCCGAGTGCCGTGCCGGCGCGGCGGACGAAACGCATCTGTCCGCGGCGCTGCCCACGCAAGCCTGAACGCGCCCGAGGTCCGCGTAGACATAGCGATGCCGCGCCCTGACGGAGCCATCATGAAGCGCCTGACCAAGCCGCTATCCGAACTGGAACGCCTGCTCAGCGTGTACCTGAGGCAGGAACCCGGCTGCCATGACTGCCAACTGCGGGCGGTGTGCGTGCACCGGCCCGACCACACCGGCTGCAACTGGAGCGCCGAGGTCGATTTCCCCGAACGTACCGAGGCCGACGCCATCCGTCATTGGCGCCAGGCGCGCCGCGTCGTGATGATGGTGCGGGAGCAGTACAACGTCGCCGCGGGAACGACGGCGGGAGCGCCAGCGCGCCCAGGGGCGGCTTGCTGACAGGTCAGCGTTTCGCCGGCATCCCCACCGCCGCCGCCGCCGGCACGTCGGCCATCACCGGCCGCAGCACCAGCCACACCGCCAGGCCGATCAGCGCGCCGCCAGCGGCATGGGCCCACGATAGCGCCTCGCCCAGGAACAGTGCGCCCCAGACCATGCCGAACGGCGGAATCAGGAAGGTCACGGTCAGCGAGCGCACCGGGCCAAGGTCGGCAATCAGCCGGTAATAGAGGATGTAGGCCAGCGCCGTGCAGAGCACGCCAAGGCCCGCCATGGCCCACCACACTCCGGCGCCGGCCTCGGGCAGGGTGTTGTGGCGCCACAGCGCAGCGGCGCAAAACGGCAGCAGGAACAGCGTCGCGCCGACCATGCTGCCGGCGGCGACCAGGCGGCTGTCCAGGCCGCCGCGCTGGGTGATCCAGCGCCGCGCCAGGAAGCCGGACAGGCCGTAGCAGGCGGTCGCCACCAGGCAAGCCAGCGCGCCGAGCAGCAGCTCGGTCGAGAACGCGACCGGGCCGGTGCGCGTCAGCACCGCCACGCCGGCCACGCCCAGCATCACGCCCAGCGCCTTGGCGCGCGTCAGCCGTTCGGAAAAGGCCAGCGCGCCGATCACGACGCCCATCAGCGGCGTCATGGCATTGAACACCGCCGAATAGCCGGCGGGCAGCCACAGCGCCGCCACCGCGTACATGGCGAACGGAATGCCGGAGTTGATCACGCCCAGTGTGAGCACCGCCGGCCATTTGGCGCGCATGTCCCAGCGCAGTCCCAACAACGGCAGGCATACGGCGAGCGTGATGGCGGCAACGAGCACGCGCACGAAAGCGGCCGGCATCGGGCCGAGCACCGGCGCGCCAATGCGGATGAACAGAAAACTGGCGCCCCAAATGGCGGCCAAGGTGAGCAGGCGTGCGAGATCGGCGGGCTTCATGAGGAGGCGGCGGCGAGCTGCGTCGCCACGGCAAGATGAGGGTGTCGCGATTTGACGCTGGTGGTGGCACGGGCGCAAGCCGGATTCGGACATCTGCATCTTGTTGCATGCGATGAATGCGGCACATGTGAGTCGCTTTTTCGCTGCAGTTGAGGGATCTACCTCACATCAGGCTGCCTTTTTGGGCACAATGGCAGACAATTGCAGGGCGTTCCCTTCGAACCGCCTACACCCATACCCCTCCATGGGAGGGGTGTCGAATCAGACAGGTGACAAGCCGTATTCAATTAAATTAAACTCTGGTCTGCGCCAGAGTTAATTGACCCCTCCGACGCATTCCCGACAAGCCGCCAGGGCACCTGGCGGCTTCTTTTTTGCCTGCGCCGTCTAAAGTGAATTATCCGGCATACGCTGCACGGCAAACCCGGCTACCGGCAGCGTTTCCGCTGTTGGCGGCACAACGTCCGCAAACCCAAACATCCAGCATGCCGCCCGCGTCAACCGCCGGTACGGCTGCCGCGTTGCCAGATTTCATGAAACGACAGTTCCTGGGCCTGCTTGCCCGCGTCTACGTCCTGCAATTTGCCCTGGAAGTCCCCGCCACGGTAGCCATGCTCGCCGACATGCTGCTGGAGTACGGCTTCCAAGTCGACATCGGCACCGTGCGTCCCCTGCTGCGCGCCCTGCAGATGGAGGGCTATCTCGAAAGCGTGCTGCGCGACGGCATCGGCCGCGTCTACCTGCTGACCGAGCGCGGCCGCGAGGAACTGGCGGCCAGCCGCCAGCGCATCGACGAACTGTACCGCCGCCTGCACGCCGAGCTTCCCACCCCCGACACGCCGCGCGAAGCCTGACCGGTCCGCGCATTCACTAAGCCGCCCAACCGCACTGAGCGTACCCGTTTCTGCGAGGTCGCAGTCCGGCGTGTCCGGCCTATTGCCGCGGGGCGGCCTGGTCGGCCAGCGGCGTTTCCAGGCCTGTCTCCAGCAGCTGGCGCAAGGCGTGCGGCGCCACCGCCTGGCAGAACAGGAAGCCCTGCACGCCGTCGCAGCCCTGCGACCGCAGGAACTCGAACTGCGCCGCGGTTTCCACCCCTTCGGCAACCACCTTCAGGTGCAACTGGTGCCCGAGCGCGATGATCGCCGCAGCCACCGCCTGGTCGTGGCCGGGCGTGGCCACGTCGTCGACGAAGGACTTGTCGATTTTGAGCCGGTCGATCGGCAGCCGGGTCAGGTAGTTCAGGCCGGAATAGCCGGTGCCGAAATCGTCGATCGACAGCGCCACGCCAAGCGCGCGCAGCCGACGGAAGGTCTCGATGGTGGTCTCGCCGCCGTCGACGAGGATGCCTTCGGTGACCTCGATCACCAGTTGCCGCGGCGGCAGGCCGGCCTGCTCCAGGCAGCGCGCCACGGTGTCCGGGAAGCCGGCCTGGCGCAGCTGCAGCGGCGAGATATTGACCGCCACTTCGATGTCGCGGCCCAACGCCTCGCGCAGCGCCTGGATCTCGCGGCAGGCGGTGGCCAGCGTCCATTCGCCCAGCGGCGCGACCAGCCCGCTTTGCTCGGCGATGGGGATGAACTCGGACGGCTGCATCGGGCCGCGTTCGGGCGTTTCCCAGGCGATCAGCGCCTCGACGCCGGTAATCTCTTTCGTGGCGGTATCGACGATGGGCTGGTAGCGCAGCCGGAATTCATTGCCGGCCAGCGCGCGGCGCAGCAGCCCTTCGATGGTGAAGCGCGCCAGCGAGGCCTCCGCCATCGACGCGGCAAAGCGGCACAGCTGGGCGCGGCCACCCTGCTTGGCGGCATAGACGGCGGCGTCGGCGGACTTCATCAGCTCGGTCAGCGAATCGCCGTCTTCGGGGAAGATCGCCATGCCGATCGACAGGGTCACGCGCAGGCGCTGCCCGCCGGCCAGCAGTTCCTCATTGACCCGCGCCTGGATCTTGGCGGCGATCAGCTCGGCCTCGCTGTCGTCGCGCAGGCCGCCCAGCACCACGCCGAATTCGTCGCCGCCCATGCGCGCCACCAGGTCGCCCTGGCGCACCGCGCCCTTGAGGCGGTCGGCCATGGTGCGCAGCACGTCGTCGCCGACCGGGTGGCCGAGTGAATCATTGATGTGCTTGAAGTGGTCCAGGTCCAGCAGCAGCAGCGCCACGCGTTCGCCGTGGCGGCGCGCGTGCAGCAGCATGGGCTGTGCGCGCTCGTTGAGTTCGGCGCGGTTGGGCAGGCCGGTCAGCGGGTCGTGCAGCGCCAGGTGGCGGATGTATTCGTCGACACGGCGGCGTTCGGTCAGGTCGTAGGCGATGGCCTGGTAGCCTGCCGGCGGCCCGTCCGGCTGCGCGGCCAGCGCCGACACGGATACCTGCACCGGCAGGCGCGACCCGCCCTTGCGCACCCAGGTCCATTCGCCTTCGTCGGTCAGCCCGAGCCGCGCCTTGGCGACCAGCGCGGGCATGCCGGCCGGCACCGGTTCGCCCAGCTCCTGGCTGAGCGCGCGCGCGTGCGCCGCCAGTTCGTCGGCGAGATGCAGCCCGGTGACCGGCATGCGGCCGACCAGCTCGGCGGTGGTGTACCACAGCATGCGCGTGCCTGCGGCATTGACGCTGGTGATCACGCCGTCGTCGCCGAAGGTGATGACGCCGAAGCTGGCATGGTCGAGCAGCCCGGCGTAGCGCGCGGCCTGGTGCGCGGCGGCCTGGTGCGCGCGCTGCTGCGGCTCCAGGTCGGTGATTGCCCACAGCCAGTGGGCGCCGCTGTCGCTGCTGTCGCCGCCCTCGGCGCTGGGCAGGTGCGCGGCACTGGCGCGCAGCGGGAAACGGCTGCCGTCGCTACGCACGCCGGCCAGCTCTCGCTGCGCGGCGCCGCGGGCCAGGCCAGCGCCATCGGCACCCTCCACGACACCGGTGGCGCCCGGGGCGAGCGTATCGAGGCTACGCCCGACGAGATCGGGCGGCGCGATGCCGAACAGCATGCCGGCGCGCTCGCTGGCACGCACGACCACGCCGTTGGCGTCGGTGAGGACAAAGCCGTCGGCGGATTGCGCCATGCATGCCTGCAGCGTGGCATTGTCGTCTTCCCAGGGGGGGACAGCCTGCGCCTCGCGTTGCCGCGCGGTGCGGCGCTGCCGTGCCAGCGCATAGGCCATGCCGGCCAGCGCCAGCGTGGCGAGCGCGCCCGCGGCCAGCACGGCATACCCCTGGCGCGGGCCATATGCCGCCTCGAACGCGGGACGCGTGGCCGCACGCAGCCTCCACGCGGCGCCACCATAGTGGAACTGGCGCTCGCCGCGCAGCAATGGGGCATTGCCGTCATCGCGATCCGCGGTACCAACCGTATCCGACAGCTGCGGGCCGGGCATGGCAGGCGTGCCCTCGTGCAGCGACAGTTCCAGGTCCGCCAGTGCCGGCGCGCCGATCCCGCGCATCAGGTCGCCCAGCCGCAGCGACACATAGACATAGCCGACCACCGCCTCGCGCCGCTGCGCCAGCGTGCTGGCGGCCACGCCGCCACCGTAGACCGGCAGGAACAGCAGCGCGCCGCGCTGGCGCTCCTGCGCCTCGGCCTCGCGCACCAGGTCGAGCCCGCGCGTCAGCCGGGGCTCGCCGCTGTCGCGCGCCGCTTCCATCGCGGCACGACGGGACGGCTCGGACAGCAGGTCAAAGCCGGCGGCGCGGGCGTTGCGCCCGGCCAGCGGCTCCACGTAGAGGATGGGCGCGTAGAGCCTGCGCGGGCCGGCGGGATGGATCCGGTAATCGGTCAGGCCATCGGCGCGCGCGGCCGCGATCAGGGGTTGGACCTGGCGCGGCGCCGTCAGCGGTGCGTAGCCGATCGATTGTGTGCCGGGCGGCAGCTCATCGAGCTGGGCGGTATAGAGATAGTTGCGCCATTGCGCGCGCGAAGTTGCCGGATTGGCCGTCATCAGGCCCGCCACGCCGCGCAGCAGCCGCTCGTTCTCGAGCATGCGCTCGCGCAGTGCACTGCTGGCCTGGCTCAGCCGCGCATCGAAATGCTGCTGGGCCAGCCGCTGCTCGAATTGCTGTACCTGGCGCCACGCCCCCGCGGTCAGCAGCGCCCCGCCTGCCGCGACCAGCAGCGACAGCAAGGCAGGGGGAAGCGCAGTCAGTCTCATGGTCTTCGTGAACGGTCTGGCGCCAGCGACGCGCGCCTGCCACGGAACCCGTCAGGCTGGCCAGCGCCCGGCAAACGGCTGCGTGCCTTGCGATAACGCGGCACTATACCGCGACGGATGCACAAGGCACAGTCCCGTGCGCGTGACCCGAAGGGGTGTAAGGTGCTGGCCCGATGTGGCGCTCTACCACGGCGGGCCGGTGCAGGACCGCGGGCTGACGCGGCTCGCGGACGTGCTGCTGTACCGCGCCAAGGGTGCCGGGCGCGGGCGCTATGAAATCGGTCCGCCGGACCTGGCCGGCGAACTCAGCCACCAGCCGGGCCGTGGCAGGCCCGTGCCGGGCCGGCGGCCCGTCAATGCAGCGTGCCGCCAGGCTTGCCAGGCACGGTGTTGGCAGTTGCCGCACCGCTGCCTTCCGGCTCGAACGGGACATGGCGCCCGTCGCTGGACTGGTAGCCAAGCTGGGCGTCGGCGCCCAGCATCTTTTCCCAGGCGATCATGGCCTGCGCCACGGCTTCCGGCGCGCCCTTGAACACCACCACATCGTTGCCGCAGCCGGGGCATTCCCCGCCGAACACGGCGTCGATGCCGGGCAGGCCCGGCACGTTGAGGGTGTCGAACTGCTTGAACGCAGTCTTGCAGTGCCCGCAGACCAGCTGCGCCGGACGCAGGGCCTCAATCTTCGCGCGCGCCTGTGCCGCACGCTCTTCGGGGGTGCCCCGTTTCTTTGCCTCGCCCATGATGTCCTTCCTTCCCGTGCTGCCGGTGTGCTTGCCCCGGCGCGGCCACTGTGGCCACGCGGTGCGGTGTGTTGTTGGGTAGCCGACTGGCGGCCTGTCGCGTGCCCGGCCGGAGCCCGGCAATGCGTCATGTTGTCTGCGGCTTCCTGTTAGATGCGGTTGGGGGGACGGTGGTGCCCGACGACCACGCCGGGTGCCGGGCACGATACCCGCGCCCTATCCTCCGGAACGCCTGGCGCAGGCGGCATTGTAACCAGCGCGGCGCTGCAAGTACCGGGCCCGCAGGATCGACTTTCGCCTGCTATTGTGAATAACGATGCCCCGTGACGGCGCCTTTGGGGCGCCCGCATCACCGCGGGCATGCCATGGGACCGGCTTGCCGCCGCCAGGGCGGCGCGGTGCCCTGCGCCCGCCGGCCACGCGCCGGCATTCACGGTTCCATCCACCTACCCCCGAAGGAGGACGCTCGATGATCCGACCCACCGTGCAGGAAAACGCCGCCCGCTACGCCGACTGCATCGCCGCGTGCAACGCCTGTGCCGCCGCCGCGCTGAAATGCGCCGGGGCCTGCCTGGAAGAGCAGGACGTGCACAGGATGGCGCGCTGCATCGCGCTGGACATGGATGTCGCCGGCATCGCGCAGCTGGCCGCCTCCTACATGCTGCGCAACAGCGAGTTCGCGCCGCTGGTCTGCGAGGACTGCGCCGAAGTCTGCAAGTGGTGCAAGGAGGAATGCGAGCGCCATGACGCCGAGCACTGCCAGGAGTGCGCGCGGGCCTGTGCGGTTTGCATGGAGCAGTGCCTCAAGATGACGGCGTAGCCGCGCCCCCGCCCGCCGCGTCGGCCGCATGCTGGTTATCCCGGCGGGCAGCATGGACTTGAACGCACGCAGCGCGCCTGCGGCGTAATCTGGCGGACTGCTCGCACGGGCGGTGCGCGGCCTGGCTCCAGACAGCCATGACTTGCCGGCGCCCGCGCTTCCCCACGTTCCTTGCCACGTTCCTTCCATCCGGCAATGCCGGCGCCCGCAGCGCCGCCTCCTGCCTTGCAAAGGAGTCTGTCCATGTCCAGCCCTTCCGCCAGCAACACCCGCATCGAGAAAGACAGCCTGGGCGATGTCCCGGTGCCCGCCGACCACCTCTGGGGCGCGCAGACAGAACGCTCGCGCCAGAACTTCCGCATCGGCGACGAGAAGATGCCGCCGGCGCTGGTCGAGGCCTTTGCCGTCCTGAAGCTGTGCGCGGCCCGCGCCAACCGTGAGCTGGGCGTACTGCCGCCCGAGCTGGCACAGGCCATCGAGCAGGCGGCCACGGAAGTGATCGAAGGCCGCTGGCCGCAGGAGTTTCCGCTGTCGGTCTGGCAGACGGGATCGGGCACGCAGACCAACATGAACCTCAACGAGGTCATCGCCAACCGCGCGATCCAGCTGCTCGGCGGAGAAGTCGGCAGCAAGAAGCCGGTGCACCCGAACGACCACGTCAATGCCAGCCAGTCGAGCAACGACAGCTTCCCGACCGCGATGCACATCGCCGCGACGCGCGCGATCCAGCAACAGCTGCTGCCGGCGCTGGAGCAGCTGCAGCAGACCTTTGCGCGCAAGGTGGAAGCCTTCGCCGATATCGTCAAGGTCGGCCGCACGCACCTGCAGGACGCTGTGCCGCTCACGCTGGGCCAGGAGTTCTCGGGCTACATGACGCAAGTCGCCGATGCGCAATCGCGGCTGCAGCAGTCCATGCTGCGCGCCATGCCGGTGGCGCAGGGCGGCACCGCGGTCGGCACCGGGCTGAACGCGCCGCACGGCTTTGCCGTGGCCTTTGCGCGCGCGCTGGCCGATTACACCGGCCTGCCGTTCGAGCCCGCGCCCAACCGCTACGCGCTGCAGGCCTCGCATGATGCGCTGGCCGACCTGTCGGGCGCGCTCAACACCACCGCCTCGTCATTCCTGAAGATCGCGCGCGATTTCATGCTGCTGGGCTCGGGGCCGCGCGCCGGCTTCGCCGAGCTGATCCTGCCGGCCAACGAGCCGGGCTCGTCGATCATGCCGGGCAAGGTCAATCCGACCCAGGCGGAGGCGCTGGCCATGGTGTGCTGCCGCGTGATCGGCAACCACACCACGGTGACGCTGGCCAACGGCCTGGGCACGCTGGAGCTGAATGCGTACAAGCCGGTGATCATCTACAGCCTGCTGCAGTCGGTCAGCCTGCTGGCGGGGGCGGCGTCGAGCTTTGCCGAGCATATGGTCGAGGGCGTCGAGGCCGACCGCGAGCGCATTGCCGAGCTGCTGGAACGCTCGCTGATGCCGGTCACGGCGCTCAACCCGCATATCGGCTACGACAAGGCCGCCGAGATCGCCAAGCTGGCGGTGCAGCGCAACCTGTCCCTGCGGGAAGCGGCGATCGCGTCCGGACATGTGACCGAGGAGCAGTTCCGCGAGTGGATCGACCTGGCCGGCATGACGCGCGAAGTATGAGCCGCGTCGACGCGAGCGCGTGTTGATGGCGGTCGCGCGGCTCAGCCGGGCGTGCCGCCCAGCGGATTGCAGCGCTGGCGCGCCAGCGCTTCGCGCGAATAGCCATGGCGTACGCGCAACTGGTGCTCGACCGCGTCCGCCTGGTCCAGGCAAGCGAAGATCAGGTCATCCTTGAAGCGCTGCGAGACGCCTTTGAGGCGTGGCGCTTCGTAGGCGACCTGGCGCGCACGGCAGCGCAGGAACAGCAGCGTTTCCTGGGTGGCGGCAATCAGCTGGTCATGCTCGATCCGCTTGCATTCGACCAGGTCCTGGGCAGAGGCACTGGCGCCGGCAATGAACAAAGGCACGCACAGCCAGCGGCGCATCAAGCGGTGCATGGCAAACGGGGGCGCGTCGGGCCGGTTGACGGTGTGGATCGCATCATTGCCCAGAGTCGCGTTCGGTGCAAGCGATGGCCAGCCTGAAACGCCGTCACGGGCGGCCGAAACGCGGCACACACTGTTTCGCCGGCTGGACAATCCCCCAAACCCTGGTGATACGTTCGCCGTATGCTGCACCTCGGCGCCGAGGTGCGCGCGCCAGCATGGCAATATACGGGGCCGGCCCTTTTTCTTTCCTACTAGCTCTTTCCTACTAGCCATGGACCTCAACGCCTTGCGCCTGTTCGTCGACATCGTCGACGCCGGCAACCTGAGCGCGGCCGCGCGCAAGCTCAAGATGACGCGCGCCAATGTCAGCTACCGGCTGAAGGCGCTGGAAGAAGAGCTGGGCGTGCAGCTGCTGCGGCGGACCACCCGCCATGTCGAGCCCACGCCTGTGGGGGCCGGGCTGTACGAGCACGGGCGCAATATCCTCGGCGAGGTGGCAGCCGCCAATGCGCTGATCAGCAACATGGGCAAGAGCCTGCAGGGCCATGTGCGGCTTTCGGTTCCTACCGGCCTCGGCCATACGCTGCTGTCGCCGCTGATGGTGCAATTCAAGCAGCGCTATCCCGACATCACCCTCGATGTCGTGTTCGACAACCGCGTGCACAACCTGGTGTCCGAGGATGTGGACGTGGCGCTGCGCATCATCTCCACGCCGCCCGATTCGGTCATCGCCACCGAGATTGGCACGGTGGACTGGGTCATCTGCGCTTCGCCCGCCTACCTGGCAAACCATCCCGCGCCCCAGTCACTCGCAGACCTGCAGCAGCATGCGATCGTTTGCGCCTCGCCAGTCGGGCAAAAGCTGAAGGTCGCGGGAACGCGGCCCGGCAGCGAAGCGCAGGAAGCCCGCGACCAGGTGGTGCTGGAACCGACGCTCAGTTCCGATAATTTCGGCTTCCTGAAGGAAGGAGTGGTGGCCGGCCTGGGCATCGGCATCACGCCAATCTACGCGATCGGCGAGGAACTGGCGAGCGGCGGGCTGGTGCAGCTGCTGCCGGATTACCGCATCAGCGTGTTCGGCAGCCGGCTGTACATGCTGACCATGCCAAACCGCTACCAGACGCTGGCGACGCGCTACCTGCTGAACTTCCTGAAAACCGAGCTGCAGGCGGTGTGGCCGCGGCTGCACCGCTAGCGCTGCAAGGCGGATCGGGAGCCGTTGGGCACGGCGCCAGGCACTATATTAGGAACACAAGGATAACCGTAGGCGTATCCCTGTTCTGAGGAGCAACCATGGCCCTGTCTAGCACGCTTGCAAACTGCCTGAGCAGCAAGAATACCCAGTACGACATCATCCGCCACCCCTACACCCTCAGCAGCATGGCCACTGCCGAGGCTGCGCACATTCCCGGAGACCGTCTGGCCAAGACCCTGTTGCTCGAGGACGAGCGCGGCTATGTCGCCGCCGTGATCCCTTCGAGCCATCACCTGCAGCTGGCTGCGATCTGCGAACAGACCGGCCGCGACCTGGTGCTCGCACATGAGGATGAAATCCGCGAGATCTTCAAGGATTGCGACCTTGGCGCGATTCCGCCGGTCGCCATGGCGTATGGCATGCAAACCTATGTGGACGACAGCCTGATGCAGCAGCCCGAGGTGTATTTCGAAGGCGGCGACCACCAGGAACTGGTGCACATGACACGGGACCAGTTCATGGACCTGATGTCGGATGCCACGCCGGGGCACTTCTCGCGCCGCATGATGTAGCGCGGCGACGTTACGGTGCGGCCACCGCGGATCCGCCCGCGGTGGCCGTTTTCGTTTTCATTCATTCGAGGTCCCGCAATGCCGCTGCCGGCGGCGCCGCGCCGGCCAATGCGCGCTCGCTGTCGTCCTTCAGGTCCACGCCCGAGCGCCCGAGTGCCGCGGCACCGCGCAGCAGGAACACCAGCCGTTGCGCGGCCTGCACATAGGACAACCCTTCGGGCCGCACATTGGAGATGCAGTTGCGCTCGGCATCGGTACGGCCGGGCCGCGGGGCGTAGGTCAGGTAGATGCCGAGGCTGTCGGGCGAACTCAGCCCGGGCCGTTCGCCGATCAGCATCACCACCTGACGCGCGCCAAGCACGGCACCGATATCGTCACCGAGCGCGACGCGCGATTGCTCCGCCACCACCACCGGTCCGATACGCCATTCCTGCGGCAGCAGCCGGCACGTTGCTTCCAGCACCGCTATGGCATGGGATTGCGCTGCCAGCGCCGAAAGGCCGTCGGCGATCACGAACACGACATCGGGCGCCTGCTGCGGTCGCGCCGCCGCCAGGCGCTCCCTGCTCGCGTCATCCAGGCCCCGGCCGAGGTCCGGGCGCCGCAGGTAATGGGTGCGGTCGGGCGCTGCGCTATGGACGACCACGTGGTCGCATCCCGCCTGCCGCAGTGCGCCGGCGATGGCATCGGCGTCCAGCGGCAGATGCACGGCATCGCGCGCCTGCGCATGGGCCAGGCCGAACGCGAGCACGGCCTCGGTGGTCTGGCTGTGGCCGGTGCGCCCCAATGCGATGCGCGCGCGCGTGAACTGGCGCAGGCGCTGCCATGGATCGGCGTCGTGCGTAGCGGAGGTATTGGCGCTATTGGCGGTATTGGCGGGGCGCGAAGGAAGGTCGGACATGGCGTGTCGTGAAGAATGGCCGGGGGCGGCCTTACAGGCTGTGCGCCATCTGCAGCAGCGGCTGGCGCTCGGACGGCTCCAGCAACCGGCCGGCGGCATCTGCGATGCCCATGCGCTGCAGCCATTGCTCGAATTCCGGCGCGGGGCGCAGGCCCAGCACTTCGCGCAGGTATAGCGCATCGTGGAACGACGTGCTCTGGTAGTTCAGCATGATGTCGTCGGCGCCGGGCACGCCCATGATGAAGTTGATGCCGGCCACGCCGAACAGCGTCAGCAGCGTGTCCATGTCGTCCTGGTCGGCCTCGGCATGGTTGGTGTAACAGACGTCGCAGCCCATCGGCACGCCCATCAGCTTGCCGCAGAAGTGGTCCTCGAGCCCGGCGCGGATGATCTGCTTGCCGTCGTACAGGTATTCCGGCCCGATAAAGCCCACCACCGTATTGACCAGCAGCGGCGAGAACGCGCGCGCCACGGCGTAGGCGCGCGCCTCCATGGTCTGCTGGTCGACGCCATGGTGAGCATTGGCCGACAGCGCGCTGCCCTGCCCGGTCTCGAAATACATGACGTTGTCGCCGACGGTGCCGCGCGCCAGGCCCTGGGCGGCGTCGTGGGCCTCGGCCAGCAGCGCCAGGCTGATGCCGAAGGCCGTATTGGCGCGTTCGCTGCCCGCCACCGACTGGAACACCAGGTCGACCGGCGCGCCCTGCGCGATCGCGCGCAGCGTGTTGGTGACGTGGGTCAGCACGCACGACTGCGTCGGGATATCGAAGCGGCTGCGCAGCGCATCGAGCATATGCAGCAGCGAAACAATGGCGCCCAGGTTGTCCGAGGCCGGGTTGATGCCGATGGTGGCGTCGCCGCAGCCGTACAGCAGGCCGTCGATGACGGAAGCGGCAATGCCCTTGGGGTCGTCGGTAGGATGGTTCGGCTGCAGCCGCACCGCCAGCCGCCCCGGCAGTCCGACGGTATTGCGAAAGCGCGTCACCACCTGGCATTTGCGCGCCACCGCTACCAGGTCCTGGTTGCGCATCAGCTTGCTGACCGCGGCCGCGATCTCGGGGGTGATGCCCGGCGCGACGCGCGCCAGCGTGGCGCTGTCGGTCTCGTGCCGCAGCAGCCAGTCGCGCAGGTCGCCGACGGTCGTGGCACCGATCGCGGCAAAAGCGCAAGCGTCATGCCGGTCGACGATCAACCGCGTGATTTCGTCCGCCTCATACGGCACCAGCGCCTCATTGAGGAATTGCGTCAGCGGCACGTCGGCCAGCGCCAGGCGCGCGGCCATACGCTCCTGCTCGCTGGCGGCGGCGATGCCGGCGAGCGCATCGCCGGAGCGCGCCGGGCTGGCCTTGGCCAGCAGCGTGCGCAAGCTGTCGAAGACATGGCGCTGACTGCCGATGGTGTGGGTATATGCCATGGGGAATGCGGTTCCGATGCCGGGGCCAATGCGGGGGCCGATGCCCCTAATATAGTCACCGTTGCGGCACCTGGCTGGCGCGGCGATACGAAAAGCGGAGCAATTCCCATGCCGGCTGGCGCCTAGCGAACGCTGGCAAAGACTTCTATCCGGCGGTTCAGCATCCGGCCCCCGGCGGTCCGGTTGTCTGCCACGGGCTGCGCGGCGCCCCGCCCGATGGTGTCGACCCGCACCGCTGCCAGGCCACGCGCCTGCAGGTAGCCGGCCACCTCTTGCGCGCGCGCTTGCGACAGCGCCTGGTTGGACCGATAACCGCCCGGGGCCACCGGAGAATCGTCGGCATGCCCGACCACCGTGATCCAGTCGGCCCGGCCGTCGAGCAGGTCGGCCAGCTTGTCGAGTTGCTCGGCCAGCGCCGGTGGCAGTTGCGCCTGCCCGGGCGGAAACGACAGGCCGTGTTGGAAGACGATGTGCAGGCGGCCGCTGCGCACATCGGCATGGATGGCTGCGCTGGCGAGTTGCCCGGCGAAGGCCTGTTCGATGTCCCGCTCCAGCGTGTCTGCCGACGGGGAAACGGACGGGTAAGCGGGTGGGTAAGCGGCTTGTGCCAGCCGTTCCACCCGTAGTGCAAGCGCTTCGGTCGCGGCGTTCTGGCGCGTCGCCTGGACCGCCACGACGACGGCAGCGACTAGGAAGGCCAATGCGGCGACGGCAAGCAGCGGCCGGGCGCCGGCCATCGGCACCCGCGGCGGCGCTTCGGGCTGCGCTTCACATGGCGATGCCGGTCTCAGCGCCATGATCTCGCGTGTCGCCGGCCGGATCCGCGGCACCAGTTCTGCCGGTGGCCGCCCGTACTCATCCGTGAGCCCGCGTGCGACCAGGCATGCAACGACTTCAAGCGCATCAGCATGGGCGCCGGCTCGCTGCTGCAGCCTGGCGACCAGTGCGCGGCAGCGGCTGCCGCGCTCCGCCTCGCCGTAGTGCGCCGCAAGCAGGCCGCGCTGCAGCCAGGCGCCACGGCAGGCACCGGAGCGTCCCTGCACGCGGCGGCCCGCCTGGTCCAGCGCCGCGCACAGGCAATAGTGGACCGCCTCCACATCCTCCGCCGGCAACGCCGCCGCGCGACAGGCCTGCCGGAAGTTGGCCAGGCGCGTGTGCGCGGCTTCCTGCAGCGTCTCCAGGCGCGCCGCGGAATCGAGTTCCGGCGTCAGTTCATCGAGCACCCAGATCACCGGCTGCGCCAGCCGCAGCAGGTGGTTGCCATTACCCATCGCAGCGTGCGTCATCATCCCGAACGCCCCGGGCATTCGAAGCCTTGCAGCAAGCCCGTGGTCCACGGATTGGCCAGGCTGCCGGTGTTGATATCCAGCCGCGCCTTGCGGCCGTCGAAGTCGTACTCCGCCATGAAATGGCTGGCGCTGGCCGATCCGGCCAGCTTTCCCCTTGCCACGATCCGCATCAGTGCCCATGGGCCGCTTGCGGCCAGCGTCGAAGTCTCCGGGCGGATGCGCGGGCTGGCGCTGATCTGTGCGCCCTGGCCGCCGCGCGGACCGGGCCAGGTGATCTTCAGCGGCACCACCGGGCCATGCACGTAGCGCTGCCCTTGTCCGTCGAAGTCCAGGTTCAGCTCGACGATCTCGGGATCGAGCCCGACGACCTTCAGGTCGACCTTCCACGCCAGCCTCTTCGCGCCCGGATCGCGCAAAAACACCTCGCGGATGTCCCGTGCGCGCTGGAACGGCACCAGGCTCGGCCCGGCCACCGGCGGCACGTCCGGCGCGGTCAGCTTGTAGCGCCAGGGAGAGATGGTGGTATCGACGTGCGGCGCCAGCACTTTCTCGAAAAAGTCGTCGAGCACGCCGCCGGCGGCAAAGATCCGCGCGAAGTCTTCCGGATCGACATCCGGTGCCGCCGCGGGGGCGAAAGGGTACTTGCCCTCGATGGCGCTGCGGCAGCTTTCGCCGATCATGGCATCCATCTGCGCCACCAGGATCTCGCCGATGCCCTTGTTGACATCGCGCGTACCCTGCACCACCAGGTCGGCCAGCACCGCAGCGAACGGCGCGGGCAGCTTGGCCGCTTCCATGCGCAGCTGCGCGCCGGTGTCCGCCGGCGGCGGCAGGTTGCGGGTATTCAAGGCGTTGTTGGCTACCACCAGGGTGGTGTAGTAGGCGTTGACCATGCCGGCAATCGCATCCAGCCGCGGCTTGGCGCCCGTTGCCAGCGCGTCTGGCGCGGCGGCATCGGCCTGTCCGGTCACGACCTCGCGCAGCGCGGCAAAGCGGTTGTCGACCAGTTCGCGCTCCTGGCGCGCTTCGGCGCGCGCATTCAACACCTGTACTGGTCCGGATGTCTTGTCGAGTACGGACAGCGCCTTCTGCGCCAGCGACGGGTCCTGCGGCGCGAGCGGCCGGGGGAGCGTGGAGAGCGTGGTCTCCTGCACCGCGGCGCGGCCGAGCCGGGCCAGCGGCGAGTCCGGCGCGGCGAAATTGCGCAGGATCTCCAGGTCAAAGGCAAGGTTGTCGCCGGTCACCGTGCGTATGTCGCCAAGGAACGCGATCCAGCGGCGAGCATACTCCTCCAGGTACAGGCGGCGGATCTCGCGCGTCAGCGGATCGTTATCGCCCGGCTTGCCCGCTGCGGCCTCAAGCGTTTTTTTTTGAGCGCCGTCGTGGCCCGTGCGGCCCATCACCCAGGCGTCGACCGCCTGCGCCTTGCCGACAAACTCGGGCAAGCGCGCGTTGAAGAGATCGTGATAGCCGGCATAGGTAAAGAGCCCGGGAATGCCCCGCTCCAGCGGCTCGCCGCTGGCCCGCGTAAAGACCGTTCCGGCCTGCGGCCCGACCGCCCGGACCAGCGTGAAGTCCTGCGGCGCGGCTTCCAGCATGGCCGCCTTGGCACGGTCGTAGAGCCGCTCGATCGAAGTGTTGCCATCAAGGAAATCCCGCGCCGAGCGGATCAGAGCTTCGTTCCTGGCATAGGGCGATTGCACCGGCCGGCCGCCATCCAGCAGCCCATTCAGGTGTTCCAGCACGGCGACCCTGCCGCCAAAGGCGGCCGCGCCGTTGCCGGTGGCCCAATCGCTCTGGACCCATGCCCGCACCTCCGGCGCGCTGAACCTGTTCTTCTCGTGCAGCATCAGGTAGACGCGCAGCGTGTCGTAGGTCTGCCTGGCATCGCGCGCGGCCACCGCGCTTTCGAGCACCGATTCGACCCGGCGCACCAGGTATGGCACCAGCAAGTTGTCCTGCAGCCTGACGTGGGTCCGGATCGAGGCATCGAGGACCGGTGGCACGCTGTAGAGGCCGTAGCGCCATGCCAGCGGCGGAACGGCCGGCGCCAGGCCGGCATAGGCAGGCAGGTCGCGCGCGGCCGACAGCACCTCGGGCATTGTGCCGGGCTGCGGCGCCTTGTAGAAGGCGGCGACGGTAGCGGCCAGCGCACCGGCCTTCTGCCGCACCGACTGCAGGTAGGCGCGGTTGTGGCCATCGCTGGCATAGAGCGCACCGGCCAGCCACAGGAAGATCACCACGGCCAGCGTGTGGCCGAGCAGCCGCAGCAGGCGGAAGCGGAATTCCCAGCGCAGGTTCGGTTTCACCAGATGCGCTTCGGGCACGATCACGCGCTTGAAGACGTCCTGCAGGAAATAGCTGCGATGGCCCGTCGCTTGCGCCGCCGCGGAATCGGCAACGGATTCGGCCGTGGCAGGGAAGGCCTGCTCCGCAGTTTCCGTGGTGTCGGCATGGTTGCGCTCCAGGCGCCTGAGCACGGTTTCATGGTCCGCCACCACCGTTGACGACGTCTGGGCCGCACTGGTGAAGTACACGCCGCGCAGCATGTGGGTGCTCTCGGTATCGTCAAAGCGGGAATCGAGGAACACCTGCGCCAGCATGGCGACGACCGGCCCGGCCAGGCCGGCAAACTCTTGCGGCAGCGCGAACAGGTCCTTGCGGCGCTGCGGGTCGTACTCTTCATACAGCCGCGCATCGAGTCCCGCCTGCAGCCGGTCGACCAGCAGCGCCATCTCGGTGCGGCAGCGTTGCGCGAAGGCGTCGGGCGCATCGGAGCGCCTGGCCTTGCGGTCGTCATGCGGGAAAGTAAAGCCCCACGGCTGCGCGCGGCCTTCGCTGCTCAGGTACCGGAAGTACGCGCCGAAGCCCGCCAGCTGGTCGAGCTTGGTGACGATCACATAGACCGGGAAGCGGATGCCGAGATCCGTGCGCAGGTCGGCCAGCCGGGCGCGCAGGCTGGTCGCCTGGCGCACGCGCACTTCGGGCGACTGCGTCAGCAGGTCCTCGGCGCTGATGGCAAGCACCGCGCCATTGATCGGCGCCCGGCTGCGATGCCTGCGCAGCATCGTGAGGAACCCGGTCCACTCGGCCTGGTCGATCTTTGGATTCTGGCCATGGCTGGTATAGCGGCCGGCCGTGTCGATCAGCACGGCCTCATTCGAAAGCCACCAGCTTGCAGTCCGGGTGCCTCGATCCTTGCCGGCCAGCGCGGCGGCGCTCATCTGCTCCGGCAACGGGAACTGCAAACCGGCATTGAGCAGGGCGGTGGTCTTGCCCGCTCCCTCTACGCCGACCACCATGTACCACGGCAGTTCGTACAGGTAGCGCCTGCCTTCCAGGACGCGACCGATCCCGCCACCGCTGCGCATCCCCTTGAGCTGCCTCAGCGCCTTCCGCACAGCCTCTTCCACAATGGCGAGCTCGTCCGTGGCAATGGCTTCCGGACGCTTGCCGCCAGGGTTCAGCAGCTTCTGCAGCAACGAATCGTTCGCCCGCGAGCGGCGCAGGAAACGGAACACTTCATAGGCCGCGAGCAAAAAGACAAGCACGGCAATGACGACGACCCGCACGACGTCCGAAGCGAGCGGATGCGCTGCGCCGACAGCAAGCAGCGGCCCGGCATGCCAGATTGCCAGGCAAAGCACGGCGATCCCGATCACCGCCACCGACCAGCGCAGCACCAGCAACAATGCCAGCGCCAGCAGCAGCACGATGGCGGCCATCCGCATGCCGATCCCCGCCAACGGCCGCAAACCATTGAACGCGAGCAGCGGACCGATAAACCAGATCGCGGCCGCGGCTAGCGCCAGCGCCACGTACACCAGCATCTGACGCGAGAACAGCACGGCCAGGCAACGTTTCAGGAATTCCATACCGCACTCTCTCTCAATGCATCACCACGATTTCCACACGGCGGTTCTGGGCGCGCGCGGCGGGCGACGCATTGCCCGCCAGCGGCTCGCTATCGCCCTTGCCCACCGCCGCCAGCCTTCCCTTGGCAACGCCCTTGCCGGCGAGGTATTCGGCGACGACGGCCGCGCGCTCTTCGGACAACACCTGGTTGGAAGGAAAGCGTGCGGTCCTGATCGGAACGTTGTCGGTATGGCCGATGACGTTGACCTGTCCGGCGACCTTGCTGATCTCTGCGGCCACCTTGTCGAGCACCGGCAGGACCTTGCTGCCGACATCCACCTGGCCGGCGGCGAACATGTCGTCGCCGCGGAACGTGACCGTGCTGCGCTTGTCGTCTTCGCTGACGCTCACGACGCCGCGGGCGATCTCCGCCCGCAGCAGCGCCGCCAGCCGCATTGCCTTCGGCGGATCCGGCGGCGCGGCGTGGCCGATGGCGACGATCTGCCGCGCCAGCGCATCGGTGCCGGCGAGCAGCTGGTACTTGTACCAGCCGAACAATGCCGCAATGCCGAGCGACAACACGCAGGCCGTGACCCACACCGGCACCGAACGCAGCAGCCGCAGCTTGCCGGGCGCCGCGCCGCGCCAGTGCGGAGACAGCTCGCGCGGCACGCTTTCGCGCGCGCCGGCGATCAGGTTCAACAGTTGCTGGCGGATCGCGTCGAGTTCGCGCGGTCCTTCGGACCGCTTGCCGTAGCGGCCGCGAAAGCCCAGTGACAACACCTGGTAGACCAGCTCGATGACGTGCATGTGCTCTTGCGGCGAGGCCACCAGCCGGCCCAGCAGCTGGAACACTTTCTCGCCGCCGTCTCCCTCCTGGTGGCACTGGATCAGCAGGCTCTGCGTCGCCCAGTCGCCGGCTTCGCCCCAGCGGGTCGCGTTGGCGGCCTCGTCAAGCGCGGTGCAGAGCGTGTAGCGTGCGGCGAGCACATGCTCGCGGCGCAGGTTGGCGCGCTCGCAGACCGCCTGGAACCGCAAGATCTCCTGCATCAGCATCTGCTTGAGCGCTTGCGCCGCACCATCACCGGGCAGCTCCGCCGGCATGTCGGCCAGCGTGCGCAGCAGCGGTTGCGCCGCGGCAAGCAGGGGATTGGCGCTGGCCGCAATGCGCGCGGCACGCTGCTCCAGCGTTTCGGGTGTGTTCCAGCGCCATGCGGAACGTCCTGGCGCGGTGGTGTCCGCGGATGTCGCGTCGGCCCCGCTGACAGCGTCCGCGATGGCGGACGGCGGCATGGTCTCGCCGGTGTGTTCGACTGCGTCTTCCATCAGCTGCGCACTCCCCACAACTCGAGACGAATTTCCGGAAAATGGCCGGCCACATGCAACGCGAGGCCGCCGTAGCGCTGGACCTGCTCCCACAGCGGATGGTCCTGGGACAACTCGAAGTAGACCTGCCCGGCGTTGAACGGAATCTGACGCGGCGGCACGGGCAGCGGCCGCAGCGGGATGCCGGGAAGGTGCGAGCGGATCAGTTCGGCAAGGCGCTCCGAAGGCCCCGCCTTGGCCTGGGCCGGGAATTGCCGCTGCAGCACGTCGGGCGGCATCTGCGCGCCAACGGCCAGCACAAAGGTATGGAAGCGCGAGAACTCGCTCGGCTCCAGCACCGCAAGCCGGATGCCGTGGGACTGGTCGCGCAGCTCGATGCGCTGCGCACTGCGCTCCAGCACCACGTTGAGCAGGAAGCGCAGGTCATCGACCACCGGCTTCAGGCAGGTGTGCGGCTCGTCGTGGCGATAGGCGCCAAACGGCAGCGGACGCCGGGTAGCGGTGCGGACAAAGGTAGACAGCTCGCCGGCCAGCGCGGTCAGCATGACATAGAGATCCTCCGGCGAGGCTGCCTTGGCCTCGAGCATATGCGTCAGCACCGGCTCATGCCGGTTCAGCAGCTGGAGGATGAGGTACTCCGACACCTCGGCGGCATCTCCGCCGCGGGTGCTGGCCGCGGCAAGCCGTTCGGCCATCGCACTGGCACGCAGGCGCAGCAGGCCGTGGAGTTCGCCCAGCCACGCCGTCAGCAAGGCGCTGGCCGTGTACACGTTGACCGGCGGGATCAGCGCCGGATCGAGCGTGGCGCTGCCATCGGCGCGGATCTCGGCCACCCTGGCAAGCGGCAGTCCGATCCAGGATTCGGTCAGCTCCTTCTCCGGCAGCAGGCGCAGCCGCAAGTCGGCCAGCTGCACCAGCTTCGGCCCCTGCCCGATCGAGTTGGCATCCAGCAGTTCCTCTTCGAAGCTGTGGTACCGCGCCAACGAGTCCGCGGCGTTGTCGAATGTGGTCTCTTCCGTATTGGGCGTGCGAATCGGTGCCGACAGGCAGATGCGCTGGTTCAGGTGCTCATGGCGCAATGCCAGCGGGGCGGGCAACCGCGCATGGGCGGGCGCGTCGAACGGCGTGCCATCCTGCAGGATGCCGGCGGCGCCGGAAACCACCAGCTTGCCGAGCGCCAGCGCCTCGGTGTCGATGGCCAGGTGTGAAAAGCCCCAGAAGAATGCGCTCAGCGCCGCGGCGCGTTTATGCGCGAAATGCTCCAGATAGCGCTCCTGCTGCTGAAACAGCTGCGGGCGCAGGAACAACCCTTCGCTCCAGACAACCTTGTTGTACCAGCTCATGAATCAGTCGGGTTTTATAACGGTAATGGTTTGCTGGTCGAGCACGACCTGCAGCCTGACCTTGCGCGCAGGCACGACGGCGCGGTACCACGCCGCTTCCGGTGCAGGCGGCAATGGGTAGACCGTGCGCCAGGTCGCCTTGCCCAGGTCGCGGTATCCGACCAGGAAGCCCAGCGCTGTGGTTTGGGGATTGAGCTTGCGCTCTATCGATCGGGATTCCCCGGGGCGCAGCACGAACGCATCGCGGGCCAGCAGGTCCTGGGTCAGGACGGTGCTGTCGTTCTGATCGAGCGAGAAGTAGTCAGCGCTGCTGAACGCCGCTTCCGTCTTGAGTTCGTAGACGCGAACCAGGACGGGTGCAGCGCGATCCTGTTCGTCCGGGTTGACGGTCGGCCTGGCATCGACAGCCAGCGCGAGCTTGATCTGTTCCCGGGAGGCGTCCGGCTGCGGCGCCGAGCAGGCGCACAGCAATGCGGCAGCCGATGCCGCCATGATGCGTAGGCTCACTGCAATCTCCTTGTACCGCACGAATAAGCGTCTGGCCTTCGGGCGTCATGCCGCAACCGCCTCGCGTGCCAGGCGGAGGCCCTGCCGATCCCCTTTATCAGGGTTCGCGGCAGGGCCCCACGCCGGGGTGCGGGTCAAGCCTCCTTGTTGCCCTTGATGTCGTATCCCGCCGTCACGGCGCCGCCGCTGCCGCCCTGGGCGTTCTGCACCACGTACTCCTGCTTGACCCGGGAGAACGACAGCGCCACCTGCTCGCGCATGCGGACTTCATCGTCCACCGACCCCCTCGGGCTGACCTTGGTGACAATCACATCGGTCATGGTGAGCTTCAGGTACTCGAGCGGGTTGCCGCCGGCCTTGCGCACCACCAGCACCGCTTCATTGATGTGCTTGCCCGTCAGGCAGTACTTCATCAGGTTGGGCGAAGCGCGGTCGATGTAGTGCTCGAAGCTCAGGTCCGACACCGTCGCCTTGCCGGCGCCGCCGCCACTGCCGGCGTGCATGGTCGACTGCTGCTCGATGGTCCAGTCCCACGCGAGCAACTCGATCTCGTTCTTGTGGGACGAATCCTGCGATTCGCCATCGATGCCGTTGATCATCAGGAAGGTGTCCTGCGCCATAGCGTCACTCCTTTACGTAAGTCAGAAACTGCGGACAAGGGCCACGGCAGGCCTTGCCGTGGGCATTTCCGGCCCGGATCAATGCCCCGACGTGGGCTATGCGGCGTCCTTGACCGATGGCAGCCGCGCCACCAGCCGCAGCGAGACCGTGAGGCCTTCCAGCTGGAAGTGCGGGCGAAGGAAGAACTTGGCGCTGTAGTAGCCGGGATTGCCATCGATTTCTTCCACCAGCACTTCAGCGGCCGCCAGCGGGCGCCTGGCCTTGGTCTCCTGCGAGGAGTTGGCCGGGTCGGCATCGACGTAGTTCATGATCCATTCGTTGAGCCAGCGCTGCATGTCCTCGCGCTCCTTGAACGCGCCGATCTTGTCGCGCACGATGCACTTCAGGTAATGGGCGAAGCGCGAGCAGGCAAACAGGTACGGCAGCCGGGCAGAGAGATTGGCGTTGGCGGTTGCATCGGCGTCGTAGTATTCCGCAGGCTTCTGCAGCGACTGGGCGCCGATAAAGGCCGCGTAGTCGGTGTTCTTGCGATGCACCAGCGAGATGAATCCATTCCTGGACAGCTCGGCTTCGCGGCGGTCCGAGATCGCAATCTCGGTCGGGCATTTCGTGTCGATGCCGCCGTCATCCGTCGGGAAGGCATGGCAGGGCAGGTTCTCCACCACGCCGCCGCTCTCGACGCCGCGGATCAGCGTGCACCAGCCGTAGAGCTTGAAGGAGCGGTTGACATTGACCGCCATCGCGTAGGCCGCGTTGCTCCAGACATACTTGCGATGATCGGCGCCGTCGGTGTCTTCCTCGAAGTCGAAAGCATCAACGGGATTGGTATGGATGCCATACGGCAGCCGCGCCAGGAAGCGCGGCATGGCCAGGCCCACGTAGCGCGCGTCTTCCGAGCTGCGCAGGCCATTCCATGGCGCGTACTCCAGGTTCTGGAAGATCTTGGACAGGTCGCGTGGATTGGCCAGCTCCTGCCACGAATCCATCTGCAGCACCGACGGCGAGGCGCCGGCGATAAACGGAGCATGGGCCGCCGCCGAGATCTTGGCGATCGAACCAAGCAGTTCCACGTCCGGCGGCGTGTGGTCGAAGTAGTAGTCGGCCACCAGGCAGCCATAGGGCTCGCCACCGAGCTGCCCATATTCCTCCTCGTAGATGCGCTTGAAGAACGGGCTCTGATCCCAGCCGATGCCCTTGTAGCGGCGCAGCGTGCGGCGCAGCTCTTCCTTGGAAACGTCCATCACGCGAATGCGCAGCTTGTCGTCGGTTTCGGTGTTGGCGACCAGGTGATGCAGGCCGCGCCACGCAGACTCCAGCTTCTGGAAATCCGCGTGGTGCAGGATCAGGTTGATCTGCTCGGACAGCTTCTTGTCGATGGCGGCAATGATGGCCTCGATGCTCTTGTAGGCATCGTCGCTCAGGGTGCAGGCGCTGGCGAGCGCCTGCTCGGCCAGCGTCCTGACGGCGAGGTCGACGGCCTCGCGCGCCTGCTCCGTCTTGGGTGAAAACTCGCGGCTGATCAGCGCGGCAAAGTCAGCGTGGTCGGCGGCATGCTCAGCGGCCGCTGCGGCTTGGGTCTGCGTTTGGTGGGCGGAAGCCATGGATTCCTTGCTCGATAAAATGGTTCAGGTAGGCAAGCAGCCGGCCGATTCACGAGGGCTCGGCTTCGCCCTTGTCTTCGCTGGCCTGTGTCCGGGGTGTGCTGGCAAGCGATTGCAGCAGCGCGGGATCCTGGAGCAGCCGGTTGATCAGCGCTTCGGCGCCCGACTTGCCGTCCATATAGGTCTGCAGGTTGGCAAGCTGCGTGCGGGCTTCGAGCAGCTTTCTGAGCGCGTCGACCTTGCCGGCCACGGCGGCCGGCGAGAAGTCTTCGATGCTCTCGAAGGTCATGTCGACCAGCAGCTGGCCCTGGCCCGACAGCGTGTTATGCACGGCAAACGCCACGCGCGGGTGCATCGCCTTCATGCGCTCGTCGAAATTGTCGACATCGACTTCCAGGAACTTGCGGTCGGCCACCGGCGGCAGCGGCTCGGCGGGCTTGCCCGTGAGGTCCGCCAGGACGCCCATCACGAACGGCAGCTCGATGCGCTTCTCCGAGCCATAGACTTCGACGTCGTACTCGATCTGGACGCGCGGCGTGCGATTGCGCGCGATAAATTTCTGCGAACTGTTCACAACGGACATGGCTCTCCTCAACGGGTTTCAAGGATGTGCCGGAGGCATCAGGCCGGTCCGGCTTCGGCATTGCCCGGCTCGGCATGACCCTGGCCGGAACGGTATTCGATGTCATAGGTCAGCTCGCCCGGCCCTGTACCGGACAGGCCGATGGCGACGGCCGCCACATCCTGTTTGCCGGACAGTGCCGTCAGCCATAGCCGCGCGAGCTGCGGCTGGATGGCCTGCTCGATAAAGCCGATCAGCTGGCGCGCGCCGGTCTCGCCCACCGCGCACCGCGACACGATGAGATCGACCACGGCATCCGCGTACTTCAACGCAATGCCGTGCTGGGATTGGAGGCGTGCCGCGACCCGCTCCAGTTGCATGCGCGCGATGCGCCCGAGGTTTTCCGGCGCCAACGGCAGGTAGGGAAGGACCACGAGGCGGCCGAGGAAGGCCGCCGGGAAATGCTTGCGCAGTTCGGGCGTGAGGGCCTCGCACAACGCGGCAAGGTCGGGGGGCGAGCCGTTGCGCTCACACAGGTCCAGCAGCAGCTCGGAACCCACATTGCTGGTGAGCAGCAGGATCGTGTTGCGGAAGTCGATGTGGCGGCCTTCGCCGTCTTCCATATGGCCCTTGTCGAAGACCTGGTAGAAGACTTCGTGCACATCGGCATGCGCCTTCTCGACTTCATCGAGCAATACCACGCTGTGCGGCCGGCGGCGCACCGCTTCCGTGAGCACGCCGCCGTCGCCGTAGCCGACATAACCCGGCGGCGCGCCCTTGAGCGTCGAGACGGTATGCGCCTCCTGGAATTCGGAGAGATTGATCGAGATGAGGTTCTGCTCGCCGCCGTACAGCGCATCGGCCAGCGCCAGCGCCGTTTCGGTCTTGCCGATGCCGGACGGCCCGACCAGCAGGAACACCCCGACCGGCTTGCCGGGATCGGCCAGCTGCGCCCTGGCGGTCTGGATGCGCTCTGCCAGCAGGGCAAGCGCGTGGTCTTGCCCGGTCACCCTGGCGGCGAGCGTCTGCGGCAGCCGCATCACCGCCGCTACCTCGTCCGCCACCATGCGGCCGACAGGGATGCCGGTCCAGTCCGAGACGATTTCGGCCACGACTGCCTCGTCCACTTCGGTATGGACCAGCTGCGCGCTGGCGCGGGCCGCGCTCAGTTCGGCTTCGATGTCCTCGAGCTGGCGGCCGGCCTCGTCCGTGGCCAACGGCGCCTGCTCCGGCGCCTGGCTCAGCACGCGCCGGCAGGCAAGCAGGTCGTTGGCCAGGCTCAGTTCGCGCTTCCACCGACCGTCGGCCAGCGCCAGCTCGCCCTCGATCCGCTCGCGGCGCGTATTGAGGTCGGCCATCCGCGGCGTCAGCAGCTTGCCCGGAGCGGCACCGAGCGTCGCCTCTTTGGCCAGCAGCGCATGCTCGGTATCGCATGCCTGCAATTGCTGCCGCAGGAATTCGACCTCCTTCGGCGGGGCGTGCAGTGACAGCGCAACGCGCGCGCAGGCAGTGTCGAGCAGGCTGATCGCCTTGTCAGGCAACTGCCGCGAAGGGATGTAGCGATGCGAGAGCCTGACCGCGGCACGCACCGCGTCATCGCGCACGAGCACCTGGTGATGCGTCTCGAAAGTGGAAACCATCCCGCGCAGCATGGCCATTGCCATGGCCTCCGCCGGCTCGATGACCTGCAGCACCTGGAACCGTCGCGTGAGCGCGGGATCCTTTTCGATATGGCGCTTGTATTCCGTCCAGGTGGTGGCGCCGATCGTGCGCAACGCGCCGCGGGCCAGCGCCGGCTTGAGCAGGTTGGCGGCATCGCCGGTGCCCGCCTGCCCGCCGGCACCGACCAGCGTGTGTACTTCGTCGATAAACAGGATCACCGGCTTGGGCGACCGGTCGGCCTCTTCCAGCACAGCCTTCAGGCGCGCCTCGAATTCCCCCTTCATGCTCGCGCCGTCGAGCAACGCGCCGACATCGAGGCTCAGAAGCCGGACATCCTTCAGGCTGGGCGGCACCTGCCCTGCCGCGATGGCCCGGGCGAATCCTTCGATAACGGCGGTCTTGCCTACACCCGCATCGCCGGCCAGCAGCGGGTTGTTCTGACGGCGGCGCAACAGGATGTCCGTCATGGTGCGGATCTCCTGCTCGCGGCCGATCACGGGGTCGAGCTTGCCGGCACGCGCGGCTTCGGTCAGGTCAAGGCAGTACTGGTGCAGCGCCGACCGGCCAGACGGCGCGCCGGCGATGGCGCCGCTCGCCTCCCCTGGCGCCGCCGGCGCCAGGCCGCTACCGTCATATGCACCCTCCTCCGCTTCCGGCGACTGGGCAACCTGTGTCGGCAGGTTGGCGACGAGATCATCGGCCTGTACCTTCCCGAACTGCCTGGACACGCCAAGCACGGTGCGGCGCAGCTCGGGCGTCTTCAGCAGCGCGGTCAGCAGGTAGGCGCCGCGCACGCGGCCGTCATCGAATGCCAGCGTTGCGTAGACCCAGGCACGCTCCACCGCTGTCTCGATCTGGAACGAGAAATCGTTGATCGACGAAGCGCCGGCCGGCAGCGCCGCCAGCGCCCGGGTCAGGTCGGCCTCCAGGGCCGCCCGGTCCGCACCCGCATGCCGCAGCATGCGCTGCATGTCGCCGTCGGGCGCCTGCAGCAACTGGTGCAGCCAGTGGACCAGCTCCACGTACGGGTTGCCGCGGAGCTTGCAGAAAGCGGTCGCGCTTTCCAGCGCCTTGAACAGGGTGGAATTGAGTCGGCCAAACAGGGCCTGGCGCGAAATATCCATTCGAATGCCTTGCGTCTTCCGTTCACGGCTGCATGAATGCGAGCCGTTGGACGGTTGTCTTTGCTTTTTTTCAGACTATTGACAAATCTTCAGGCATGCAATGCGCCGACAATCTGAATATTCATAGCGCGGCGCCATAAAAATCGAATCACAACATTCATGGCGTAGTTCGACCCATCTCGTGCGCAATTACCACCGCATGAATCATGCTGCAATGACAGACAGCCTTATTTCTTCGGACTCTCATCGAAATACGGGACAGCCGTCACTGACTACACACACCCGCAAGTCAAACAATAGGATTCTTCATATTTTTAATGAAATTAAATTAAATCTAATATTAGAAATTAATAGCACGTAATACCGGATTTCCGCATTCATTTCCGCAATTTTTGTGATTATCATCAGCGCCATTTTCTGAAACCGAGGTGGGCGGAGGCGACATGAGCGAATGGCCAGGCGATCCAGCAAGGGCGCTTTCCGACGCAGGACCCGACGCGAATGGGTTGCTCGACCTGGTCGGCCAGGGTCACATCCCGGCGCCAAGCGCCAGCCACGCCGGCATCGCGGCGGGCCCGGACATGCTGGCGCGGCTCATGCTGGAAGCCGAGGCCGTCTTGCGCGATCCCGACTATGTCGGCGTCCACGATGCAGGCGCCAGGGCGCCCACCCCGCTTGCCGCGTCCGATCCCAATCCGCTGCAGACGCTCGCCCACGAAGCCGCCAGTACGGCCAGGCTGATGGACATGCTGGACGTGGCCGGTCATATCGATGCCTGCATCAGCGCAGGAGACGCCGCGGATGACTGCCAGCTCTTTATGCAACCGCGAGCCCCGGACGTTCTGCGGCTCTTTGCCAGCGGCATCGATTGCGCGCAAGTCCGCGCCGCCACCGCCAGCCTTACACGGCGCGAACACCATTTGGTTTCCATGGACAGCGTCTATTGCCCAGAACGCGAATGGTCCCCGGACGATGAGCAAACCACCTGAGCGGCCGGACCGTGGCACGCCGGCGGCCCTGCGCCGCGCCGGTCCGCCCCGCCGTCCGAATTCGCAACTGCTGCCGACGCTGTTCGACCGGCTGCGCGACGATGCGCCGCACCGCAGGACGGAAGCGCCGGAGGAATACACCGTCACGCGCACGCAGATGCGCAAGATCATCCAGCGCGATCTCACCTACCTGCTCAACACGACCAACCGCGAGGACGAGATCGATCGCGCGCGCTATCCCCAGGCTGCCAGCTCGACGCTCAACTACGGCGTTCCCGCGCTCGCAGGAAGCTACCTGCCCGAGCGCAAATGGGACGACATCATCCGCATCGTCCAGCGCGCCATCGAGGATTTCGAGCCGCGCCTGATCCCGGGCTCGCTCGGGATCGCGCCGATGCTGAAGGAGGATGCGCCGCATCGCCACAACGTGCTGCTATTCGAGATTTCCGGCCTCATCCACATGGATCCCTATCCGATGGCCTTCACCGCACAAAGCTCGCTCGACCTGGAGACCAGCCGCATGCAGGTCAAGTCGATTCACGCCAACTGATGCCTCCCCACCACCATGGACCCTCGGCTGCTTGAGTACTACAACCGCGAACTGGTCTACATGCGCGAGCTGGCAGGGGAGTTTGCGAACCAGCATCCCAAGGTGGCCAGGCGCCTGGGCATGCAGGGCATCGAGGTGGTCGATCCCTATGTGGAGCGGCTCATCGAAGCGTTCTGCTTCCTGTCCGCCCGCACGCAGCTGAAGCTCGATGCGGAATTCCCGCGCTTTACCCAGCGCCTGCTGGAAGTCATCTATCCCAACTACATCGCGCCGACGCCGGCGATCGCGGTCGCGCAGTTCCATCCCAGCCACAAGGAGGGCGACCTGGTCCGCGGCATCCCGATACCGCGCGGCACCGCGCTGCTGGCTCGTGCGCCGGCGGGCGAATCGACCCAATGCGAGTTTCGCACGACCCAGCCGCTGACACTGTGGCCGATCGAGATCGCCGACGCCCGGCTTACCGGCATCCCGCCGGACATCCGGCATCTCGAACGCTACGTGCCGGCCCACGTGAACGTACAGGGTGCGCTGCGGCTGCGACTGAGGCTGACCCGCAATGTCACGTTCGCCAGGCTGGCCGGGCTTGATACCCTGCCCCTGCATCTGTGCGGCAACGACCAGATCGCCTCGCACCTGTTCGAGTTGCTGCATGGTGCCGGCGTCACCGTGCTCATCGGCAAGCCAGGCGCGATGGGCGAGCGGCCCTGCGCGGTCCCGCAGGACGCGGTCGGCTACGTCGGCATGGCACCGGAGGAAAGCGCCTTGCCGGTGCCCTGGAACAAGTTTCACGGGCACAACCTCGTGCACGAGTATTTCGCGTGTCCGCAGCGGTTCTATTTCGCCGCACTCAACGGACTCGCACCCGGACTGGCCGGCATCGACGGCGGCGAGGCCGAGATCGTGATCCTGCTGGCCAGGCCGCCCGGGGTGCTCGCGAGCCAGGTCGATGCGAGCCAGTTCGCGCTGTTCTGCACGCCGGTGGTCAACCTGTTCCCGATGCGCACCGACCGGATGGAAATCCATGCCGGGCACACCGAGTTTCACCTCGTGCCGGACCGGCGCCGGCCGCTCGACTACGAGGTCTTCTCGGTGCAGGGCCTGTCCGGGCAGGTTTCCGAGCGCAGCACGCCGGTGGCGTTCCGGCCGCTCTTCGCCACGCTGAACAGCGACGAGGGCAACCATGGACGCTACTTCTCCATGCGGCGGGAACGGCGGCTGGTTTCCGATCATGCGCGCAAGTACGGGACACGCACCGCGTACACCGGCACCGAGGTGTTCCTGTCGCTGGTCGACCAGCGCGAGGCCCCCTACCCGAAGGACTTGCGCTACCTGTCGGTGCAGGCCATGGTCACCAACCGCGACCTGCCGAATCTTGTCCCGCGCAATGGCTACGATGACTTGCGCACACCGGATTCGATTCCCGTCGGCGGGGTCGGGCTGATCCGGCCGCCGTCGGCCCCGCGCGCGCCCTTCGCCGAGGGAGAAATGGCCTGGCGGCTGATCCGCCAGCTGGGGTTCAACTACCTGTCGCTCACCGATCTCGACCATCGCGAAGGCGGCCAGGGACTGCGCGACCTGCTGCGGCTGTTCGTCGCCCCCGACGACGCGGCCCAGCAGCGGCAGGTCCAGAGCCTGATCGGCAGCAGCATCCGGCCGGTCACGCGGCGGCTGCCCGGAAACGGACCCATCCTCTACGGCCGCGGTGTCCAGTGCCAGCTGACGGTGGAGGAAAGCGGCTTCTCGGGCATCAGCCCCTACCTGTTCGGCGTGATCCTCGAGCACTTCCTGGCGCGGCACGTATCGGTCAACGCCTTCGCGGAAACGGAGTTGTACGCGATCGAACGCGGCCTGATTCACCGCTGGCCGGTACGAATGGGAGGACGCGGCGCGATATAGCCATGAGCCAGACCGACAACAGTATCGGCCAGCGCGGCGCCGCGCGCTCCGTCGCAGACGATGCGCAACGCGCGCCATGGAAGGTCAGCTTCCTCGGGCTCTTGCGCGCGCTGTCGGCGCAGCATGCCGACCTGCCGCCGGCCGGCCGCGCCATCCGACCGCAAGCGGAATGCTTCCGCATTGGCCAGGCCGCCTCGCTGGCGTTTGCGCCGCGCGAGATTGCCCGGCTTGAGATGCAGGCGGGCCGGTTGCGAATCCAGCTGTTCGGGCTCGGCATGCTAGGCCCCAATGGCGCCTTGCCGATCCATCACACGGAAATTGTCAGGGAGCGCACCGAGGCACACCGCGACGGGACGACTGCGGCCTTCCTCGACCTGTTCCATCATCGCGCGCTGACGCAGTTCTACCAGGCCTGGGCGGGCTCGCAGGCCACGGCGGGGCTCGACCGGCCGGACGAGGAAGTCTTTTCGCGCTACGTGGGCTGGCTGGCGGGGCAGGATCCCGGAGAAATCCGCCGCGGCCCGTTGCCGGCGCACGCGCGCCTGTCCGCGAGCGCCCACCATGTGCGCGAGTCGCGCTGTCCCGATGGCATCGCCGGGACGGTGTCGCACTTCTTTGGCGTACCGGTGCGGCTGGAGGAGTTCGTGCTGCACTGGATCGTGCTAGATCCGGCCGAACACAGCCGTCTCGCCCGCCCCGGTTCGCCAGGCGTGATGGGCCAGGGCGCGCTGCTGGGCGACATGGTCCCCGACCGGCAGCACAAGTTCCGTCTCGTCATCGGTCCGCTGCATCTGCAGCAGTACCTGAACTTCACGCCCAACGGGCGCGATCTGCCGGTGCTGGTGGAATGGGTCCGGTCCTTCATCGGCTTCGAATACGAGTGGGAGCTGCAGCTGCAGATAAAGCCGCATTGCGCGCCGCCTGCCGTGCTCGGTGCGCAAGAGGGCCTGGGCTGGTCGACCTGGCTGGGTGAGGCCGACCAGCAGCGCGCCATCACCGGCATGGTCTTCGACCCCGAGAAGTACGTCACACACTGAGGCTGCCATGAAGGCAAAATCCAGGGCAGCCAGATCCGATGCGCGCCAGGCAATCCGCCTCGCCGAGCTGGCACAGCCGATCGATGCCGCACATCCTTGCGGCCCCGATCTCGAATACGACCCGGAATTCGTCGTCCTGATGGCAAAGGCGGCGCCCGGCGCGGAAGCACAATACGGCGATTTCGTTGCGCAGGCCGAGCCACCGAACTGGACAGAGCTCGAGCGCGACTGCCGGCGCCTGCTGATGCGCAGCAAGGACATCCGCTTGCTGAACCTGCTGCTTCGCTGCCGCACGCGGCTCGACCACGCCGAGGG
Organism: Cupriavidus sp. IK-TO18; assembly: GCF_015549295.1. Classification (NCBI taxonomy): domain Bacteria; kingdom Pseudomonadati; phylum Pseudomonadota; class Betaproteobacteria; order Burkholderiales; family Burkholderiaceae; genus Cupriavidus; species Cupriavidus sp. IK-TO18. Next base: position 101,409 of record NZ_JADGMP010000014.1, on the reverse strand, counting down.
CCTGCGCGATGGCATGGCGCTGCTGCAACGCCTGCTGGCTGACTATCCGGAAGACATCCATCCCCAGCTGATGGTGGAAGGCGAACACGATCCGGCACTGCGCGCCAACGCCTTCGCGGCGCTGGTCGACCCGGACGGCCTTCTCGCCGATATACGCGAGATCGTGCTGGCAGGCAATGCGGCAACGCGCCTGCAGGTCAGGGATATCGAACGGGCGTTGGGGGTACCTCATCCTGCCGATGCCCTCGCGCCAGAGTCCGTGCGCCAGCAACTGGACGCGTTGCGGCGCCAGGGCATGCGCGAGATTGCCGCCATGGATGAAGCCTACGGCCTGGCAGCGATCTTGCAGCATTGGGGCGATGAGACGCTGGCGGGCCATGCGCCGGACCTCGCGCCGCTTGGAAAGTTACTTCGGCTCGTCGGCAATCCGGAACTCGCGGGCACGACCGTGGCGGAGGCAATGGCCGATCGCCCCGTCAAGCCTGGGCCGATGCCCATGTCAGATGCCTCTCACTCCATGGCGCCATCGGCGCCTGCCGCCCTGCCAGTCATCCCGGACCCCGGCGATAGCCCCGCTGGCCGCGATGCCGCCTTGCGCCAGGTCCGGGCTGTGCGCCAGTGGTTCGAGCAGCATGAACCCAGCAGCCCGGTTGCCCTGCTGCTATGGCAGGTCGAGCGCCTGATCGGCAAGCGCTTCGAAGACGTCTACCGCGCCATACCGGAGGAACTTGTCGAGCGCTGGGTGCGGGAGTCCGCATAGGAGCGCTGCGCGGCACGCCTTCCAGCCTTTTGCCACCAGCGGGACCCGTTCACGGCAGGCTTGCCTAACCCCGCCACCGCCCCGACAATCGAGCGCTAGGCTGCCTGACCCGAACTGACAGGCGGGCTTGCCCTGGCCCGCCCCGCACCCGCCGAGGGCGCGTGCCCCCCAACGCCGGAGACCATCGATGAAAGACCCCGACCAGACCAACGCCCCGCGCCTGCTGCCGGCCGCGTGGTACAGCGTCGGTGCCGTCGCCTATGTCCTGACTGCGCTGGCGCTCTGGACCGTGCTCCAAGCGAACCTGGTGGCAGCCTTGCTGTCCGGGCTGCTGCTGTATTCCCTGGTGGATGTGCTGGCGCCGCGGCTGAAGCGGCTGAACCAGCGGCACGATGCGCTGGCGGTGGCAATCCTGTCGGCGTTGATCCTGCTGGGGCTGTCGTTAGCAGGCTGGCTGCTGGTGCGCTTTATCAGCGGGGAAGGCAATACGCTGGATGGCCTGCTCAATCATGTCGCGGACATTATCGACCAGTCGCGCGGGCAGTTGCCGCCGTGGCTCAGTGACGCGCTGCCCAACGGCGTGGACGAGCTGGCCAATGCGCTGATCGAAGCGCTGCGCGCGCATGCGGCCATGGCGCAGAAGCTGGGGGCGGAGGTGTTGCGCACGCTGGTGCATATCCTGATCGGCCTGGTGATCGGCGCGATGGTGGCGCTTTACCGCGCCGTGTCACGGCCGAACCGCCGTCCCTTGGCGGCTGCGCTGGTGGCGCGGGCGCGCACGCTGCAGCAGGCGTTCTCGCAGTTCATCTTTGCGCAGATCCAGATTTCGACGATCAATACCTTGCTGACGGCGATTTACCTGCTGCTGGTGCTGCCGCTGTTCGGCGTGCACCTGCCGCTGTCGAAGACGCTGGTGGTCATCACCTTCGTGGCCGGCTTGCTGCCGGTGCTGGGCAACCTGATTTCCAATACCGCCATCGTGGTGGCATCCCTGTCGGTATCGCTGCCGATCGCGGTGGCTTCGCTGGTGTTCCTGGTGGTGATCCACAAGCTGGAGTATTTCCTGAACGCCCGCATCATCGGCGCGCGTATCCAGGCCGCGGCGTGGGAGCTGCTGGTCGTGATGCTGCTGATGGAGACGCTGTTCGGCATTCCCGGCGTGATCGCCGGCCCGATCTTCTATGCATACCTGAAGCGGGAACTGGCCGGTGCCGGCCTGATATAAACACAGCGCCATGGCCTTTGGCCGCGGGCAAAAGTGGGCGAATGTGCCGCAGCCGTTGCTGGCATTGGAGACGTTTTCCATTCCGGCGCCCCAGCGCCCGCTGGTCCGACCAATTACGCGCATTCAGCTCCCGTCCTGCTCGACCCGGCTGCGCACGAAGTCGATATGCGTCTGCATCGCCGTGCGCGCTTCTTCCGGCCGGCGCGCGCAGATCGCCTCGCATAGCGTCCGGTGCTGCAGCAGCAACAGTTCCGAGGCGCTGTCGTCCTGTTCGCGCAGTCCGGTGCCATTGATGGTGATGTGTTCGCGCAGCATGCCGATCACGCTGGTATGCAGGTGCAGGAACATGGTGTTGTGCGAAGCCAGCGCGATGGCGTCATGCAGGCGCGCATCGGCATCGGCCTCGGCTTGCTTGTCGTCGGCGGCGCGGGCGCGTTCGAGTTCATCCATCAGGGTGCGGATGCGCCTGACGTCGGCGGCGTTGGCGCGCAGCGCGGCGAAATAGGCGGTCGCGCCTTCCAATACGCGGCGGAACTCCAGGATGTCGTCACGCAGCGCGGGATGGTCGGCCACCAGCTGGCCCCATGGGGAAGCAATGCCGGCGCGCAACTGGTCGGTGGCATAGACGCCGGCGCCGCGCCGGCTTTGCAGCAGGCCGCGCGCGGCCAGGCGCTGGATGGCTTCGCGCACGGTGTTGCGCGCCACCGCGTACTGCTCGGCCAGCACGCGCTCGGCCGGTAGCCGGGTGCCCGGCGGCCACGTACCGTCCAGCAGCGCGGTTTCCATCTCGCGCATGACCGCCTCCACGCGCCCGCGGGTGCGTCCGCTCCTTTGTGCCGCCGCCGTCATGCCGTCCACCCTCGCTCCACAATCGCCCCGCCGACTGGTCCAACCAATTTGAACAACCGCGCGGAAGCGGGAATTATGCGCCCAAATGTGCGACGCCAAGCAGCGCAACCCAGCACATACGGAGCGAGACATGAAGGATCGTCAGTACCCCAACGGCCCTGCGCCTACGCAGGCCTATCTCTTTGCCACCTGCCTGGTCGACCTGTTCGTGCCGCAGGCCGGGCTCGACGCCGTGCGGCTGCTCGAGCGCGAAGGCCTCACCGTACACTTTCCGCGTGCGCAGAGCTGCTGCGGCCAGCCGGCTTACAGCAGCGGCAATCCCGACGCCGCGCGTGCGGTAGCCCGTGCGCAGCTGGACCTGTTCAGCCAGCCCTGGCCGGTCATCGTGCCGTCCGGGTCATGCGCCGGCATGATGCGCCACCACTGGCCGCAATTGTTCGCCGACGATCCCGTGGCCGGCCCGAAGGCGCGCGCGCTGGCCGAGCGGATTTACGAGCTGGGCGAATTCCTGCTGCACGTACTGCACGTTGATTTCCACAACGCCGTGCCGCCGGGCCAGGCGCCCGAGCGCATCGTGCTGCATACCTCCTGCGGCGCGCGCCGCGAAATGGGTACGCGCCAGCATGGCGTGGCACTGGTCGATGCATTGCCTGGCGTGACCCGCGTCGAGCATCAGCGCGAGTCGGAATGCTGCGGCTTCGGCGGCACGTTTTCGCTCAAGCATCCCGATATCTCCGGTGCGATGGTGCGCGACAAGGTTGCGTCCGCCTGCGCCACCGACTGCGAGCGGCTGGTGTCGGCCGACTGCGGCTGCCTGCTCAATATCGGCCATACCGCCGCGCATGACGGCGCCCCGCTGCAGGTCGAACACCTGGCCAGCTTCCTGTGGCGGCGCACCGGAGGTGCCGCATGAGCACGCCCGGCGCCCGCGAACGCATGCTGGGCCGGCTGCGCGCCGCCGCCCCCACGCCTGCGTCCTCCACCGCTGAACTGGATCGCCGCATCGATGGCCATTTCGAGGCGCGCCGGCATCGCGCGCCTAGCGCCGACGAGCTGGTCGATGCGATGCGCATGGCACTGGAAGCCTCGCACGCTGAAGTCTGGTGCACCGATGCGCAAGCGTGGCCGGCATTGCTGGCCGCCGCGCTGGCCGAAGCCGGCGTCCGGCGCCTGCTGCTCGATCCCGCGAGCCACGCCGGCGCGGCGCTGGCTGCCGCGCTGCCGCCCCAGGTCGAAGCCATCGGCTATGACCGCCCCATCGAAGCCTGGAAAGCCGAGCTGTTCGACACCGTCGACGCCGGCTTCACCGTGGCGCGCTCGGGCATTGCCGCCACCGGCACGCTGATCGTTGCACCGGACGCGGGATCGCCGCGCACGGTATCGCTGGTGCCGCCGCTGCACGTGGCGCTGGTGCGCGCATCGACGCTGCACCAGGACCTGCACATGGCCGCGCGCGCCGAACGCTGGCGGGACGGCATGCCGACCAACCTGGTGATGATCTCGGGCCCGTCCAAGACTTCCGATATCCAGCAGACGCTGGCCTACGGTGCGCACGGCCCGCGCCGGCTGTGGGTCGTCATCGTGCAGGACATCGACAAGCAGGACATCGATAACAAGGAGGCCGCGCAATGAGCCAGAACACGCTGCATTTCGTCGCGCCGCAAGACTTCAAGGCGCGCGCGCGCGAGGCGCTGGACGATCCCAAGCTGCGCCAGAGCTTTCGCGGCGCGATGGACTTCCTGCAGGGCAAGCGGCTGGCGCAGTTTCCCGACGCCGATGAGCTGGAGCGGCTGCGCGACCTGGGCGAAGCGGTGCGCCAGCACGCGCTCGCCAACCTGCCGGACCTGCTGGTGCAACTGGAGGAACAGCTCGCCGCCGCCGGTGTGCAGGTCCACTGGGCCGAGACCGCCGACGACGCCAACCGCATCATCCACGGCATCGCGGCGGCAAGGCAGGCCAGTCGCGTGATCAAGGGCAAGTCGATGGCCAGCGAGGAAATCGAGCTGAACCATTACCTGGCCGAGCGCGGCGTCGAATGCATCGAGTCGGACATGGGCGAATACATCGTCCAGCTTGCCGGCGAGAAGCCATCGCATATCGTGATGCCGGCGATCCACAAGACCAAGGGCGATATCGCCGCGCTGTTCGAGCAGCATATTCCTGACACGCCCTATACCGAGGACGTCGACGCGCTGATCCAGACCGGACGCCGCGCGCTGCGGCAGGCGTTCGTTGGCGCCGACATCGGCCTGTCCGGGGTCAACTTCGCCGCGGCGGACACCGGCACGCTGTGGCTGGTCGAGAACGAGGGCAACGGCCGCCTTTCGACAACGGTCCCCGATGTGCATATCGCCATCATGGGCATGGAAAAGGTGGTGGCGAAGCTCGAGCACATCGTGCCGCTGTCGAGCCTGCTGACGCGCTCGGCCACCGGGCAGGCGATCACCACGTACTTCAACCTGATCTCCGGCCCGCGCCGCGACGGCGAGCGCGACGGCCCGCGCGAGGTGCACCTGGTGCTGCTCGACAACGGCCGTACGCAGGCCTACGCCGACGCGCAGCTGCGCGCCACGCTGCAGTGCATCCGCTGCGGGGCATGCATGAACCATTGCCCGGTCTATACGCGCATCGGCGGCCATGCCTATGGCACGACTTATCCCGGTCCGATCGGCAAGATCATTTCGCCGCATCTGCTGGGGCTCGAGGCCACGGCGGACCTGCCCACCGCATCCAGCCTGTGCGGCGCCTGCGGCGAGGTCTGCCCGGTACGCATCCCGATCCCGCAATTACTGGTGCGCCTGCGCACCGAATCCAACCGCGATCCCGAGGAGCGGGTGGCCAACCCGCTGCGTGGCCAGGGCGCCAAGTACAGCAAGGGCGAGCACCTGGTGTGGCGCTTCTGGAGCGGGGCGTATTCGCACCCGGCCACTTACCGGATGTTCCGCTGGGCGGCCACCAGACTGCGTGCGCTGGCGCCGTCGAAGCAGATGGGATGGACGCAGCATCGCACGCCACTGAAGCCGGCGGCGAAGAGCCTGGCGGATCTGCTCAAGGAGAAGGGGCAGCCGGAGTAGGCACGCCCGCCTGTTTGCCAGAACTACAAAGAATTCCCGAAACACCACTGAAGTAGGAGACTAAGCCGTGCAACCCTGGACCCAACTCTATACGCCGCTAGGCAGCCTGTGGCTGTCGGCGCTGGCGGCGGCCATTCCCATCCTGTTCTTCTTCATCGCGCTGGCCGTGTGGCGCATGAAGGGCCATGTCGCCGCCGCGGTCACGTTGCTGCTGGCGCTCGGCGTGGCGATCTTCGCCTACGGCATGCCGGTGCAGCAGGCGCTGGCCTCGGCCGGCTTCGGCTTTGCCTACGGGCTGTGGCCGATCGCATGGATCATCGTGACCGCGGTGTTCCTCTACAAGATCGTGGTCAAGACCGGCCAGTTCGACATCATCCGCGCCTCGGTGCTGGCGATCACCGACGACCAGCGCCTGCAGATGCTGCTGATCGGCTTTGCCTTCGGCGCCTTCCTGGAAGGCGCGGCAGGCTTCGGCGCGCCGGTGGCGATCACCGCCGCGCTGCTGGTCGGCCTGGGCTTCAATCCGCTGTATGCCGCCGGACTGTGCCTGATCGCCAATACCGCGCCGGTGGCATTTGGCGCGATGGGTATTCCCATCATCGTGGCCGGACAGGTCACGGGCATCGATCCCTTCCTGATCGGCGCCATGGCCGGCCGCCAGCTGCCGCTGCTGTCGCTGCTGGTGCCGTTCTGGCTGGTGTTCATGATGGACGGCGCCAAGGGCGTGCGCGAGACCTGGCCGGCGGCGCTGGTGTGCGGCGGCAGCTTCGCGGTGACGCAGTACTTCACTTCCAACCATATCGGGCCGGAACTGCCGGACATCACCTCGGCGCTGGTCAGCCTGGTGTCGCTGGCGGCGTTCCTGAAGGTGTGGCAGCCGCGCGGCGCGTCGCAACGCGCTGGCGGCGCAGGCAGTACGGTCAGCGGCGGCACCGTGGCGCTGGGCGGCTTTGGCGGCGGCTTTGGCGCCGCGCCGGTGAGCCGCAAGGCATCGCCCTACACGCTGGCGCAGACGCTGCGCGCCTGGGCACCGTTCGGCATCCTGACGGCGATCGTCACGGTATGGAGCCTGCAGCCGTTCAAGGCGCTGTTCGCCGCCAACGGCGCGCTGGCGGGCACGGTGCTGAAGTTCAAGGTGCCGGGGCTGGACCAGATGGTGATCAAGGCCGCGCCGATCGTGGCCACGCCCAAGGTCTATGAGGCCGTGCTGAAGCTTGACCTGCTGTCCGCCGTGGGCACCGCCATCCTGCTGACCGCGCTGATCTCGGCCGTGCTGCTGCGCATGAAGCCGCGCGACCTGGTTGTTACCTTCGGCGAAACGCTGGTGGAACTGGCGCGCCCGGTGCTGTCGATCGGACTGGTGCTGGCCTTTGCCTTCGTCGCGAACTACTCCGGCATGTCGTCGACGCTGGCGCTGCTGCTGGCCGGCACCGGTGCCGCGTTCCCGTTCTTCTCGCCGTTCCTCGGCTGGCTGGGCGTGTTCCTGACCGGATCGGATACGTCGTCCAACGCGCTGTTCTGCTCGCTGCAGAACACCACCGCGCACCAGATTGGCGTGTCCGATACGCTGATGGTGGCGGCCAACACCACCGGCGGCGTGACCGCGAAGATGATTTCGCCGCAATCGATCGCAGTGGCCTGCGCGGCGACGGGACTGGTGGGGAAGGAATCGGAGCTGTTCCGGTTTACCGTCAAGCACAGCCTGTTGTTCGCGGTGGTCATCGGGGTCATCACGATGGTGCAGGCTTATCTCTTGCCTGGGATGATTCCGGGCTGACCTGAGCGGCGGGCCGGCTGCGGCGCGTGGGATGTGCCTGCGGCTGGCCAGGCCGCGGCCCCCGCCTCACAGCCGGATCTCAATCAAGAAACCCCTCCCCCTCACTCAACGGCGCATGCCGATAACTGGCCGGCGTCCGGCTAAGCTTGACCGGCGCGCCCAGTCCCTTGTATCCGCCTTCCATTTCCACCACCATCTCGCGATGCAATGTGTGCGGATGCTGCAGGGCATCGGCCACCGATAGCACCGGTGCGCACGGCACGCCCGCGGCGACCAGCGTGTCGGCCAGTGCCTTGCCGTCGTGCTTGCGCAGGTGCGTCTCCAGCTCGGCCTTCAGCGCCACGCGGTTCACCGACCGCGCACCGGCGCAGGCATAGCGTTCGTCTTCCGCCAGTGCCGGCACCCCGAGATGCTCGCACAGGATGCGGAACTGGCGGTCATTGCCGACCGCGAGGAAGATCGGGTCCGTCGCGGTGGCCACCGTGTCGTAGGGATAGATGTTGGGATGCGCATTCCCCGTGCGCTGCGGCGTCTTGCCGCTCATGAACCAGTTGGCCGCATGCGGATGCAGCAGCGACAGCCCCGAGTCATACAGCGCGGCCTCGACAAACTGCCCGCGCCCGCTGCGCGCACGTTCCTGCAACGCCAGCAGCACGCCGATCGCCGCATTCAGCCCGGTGACCATGTCGACCACCGGCAAACCCACCCGCAGCGCATCGCCATCGGCTTCGCCGTTGATGCTCATGATGCCGGACATCGCCTGGATCGCCGCGTCATAGCCGGGCAGGCCACCGAGCGGGCCATCCGCGCCGAAGCCCGACACGCGGCAATGCACCAGCCGCGGGAAGCGCTCCGACAGCACGTCATAGCCCAGCCCCCATTTCTCCATCGTGCCGGTCTTGAAGTTCTCGACCAGCACGTCGGCCTCGGCCAGAAGCGCGAGCAGGACTGCGCGCCCGGCGTCCGTGGTCAGGTCCAGCCGCATCACGCGCTTGTTGCGGTTCAGGCCGAAGTAGTACGACGCCACGCCGTCCTTGAACGGCGGGCCCCAGGTACGGGTGTCGTCGCCCTGCGGCGGTTCGATCTTGAGTACGTCGGCGCCGTGGTCGCCCAGGATCTGCCCGCAGTACGGGCCGCCCAGGATGCGCGACAGGTCGACCACGCGGATGCCGGCAAGCGCGCCGGGACTGGATTGGGTCATGGCTGGCTCCTGTTCGCTTGGTCGCTTAATCAAGCTGCGCGCCGGACTTCTGCACCACAGCGCGCCACTTGCCGACCTCGGCCTTGACGAAGCCGCCAAGCTGCTCCGGCGTGGTCGACGGCGCGAATTCCAGGCCCTGCGCCTGCAGCGTCTTGCGAACCTCGGGCTGCTTGAGCGCATCGGCGAAGGCGCGGTTGAGCTTGCCGATCACTTCGGGCGGCGTGCCCGCCGGCGCCACGACACCGAAGAACACCGAAACGTCGAAGCCCGGCACGCCCTGCTCGGCGACAGTCGGCACATCCGGCAGCGCCTGCGAGCGCGCCCTGCTGGTGACGCCCAGCGCGCGCACCTTGCCGCTCTTGATGAAGGGCATGGCGGTCAGCACGTCGGTGAAGGTCATGCTGACCTGGCCGCCGAGCAGGTCGTTCAGCGCCGGGCCGGTGCCCTTGTACGGAATGTGCTGGAAGTCGGTGCCGGTGACGTTGTTGAACAGCACGCCGGCCAGGTGCGACGAGGCGCCGTTGCCGGACGACGCATAGGTGAGCTTGCCCGGATGCGCCTTGCCGTGGGCGATCAGCTCGCTGACGTTCTTTGCCGGCACCGACGGGTTCACCACCAGCACGTTGGGCAGCTGGCCGATCTGGATCACCGGGGCGAAGCTCTTGACCGGGTCGTAGTTGATCTTGCGATAGAGGCTGACGTTGATCGCCAGCGGCGCCGATGTGCCGAACATCAGCGTGTAGCCGTCGGGCTCCGCTCGCGCCACCGCTTCCGCGCCGATGTTGCCGCCGGCGCCGGCGCGGTTTTCCACCACCACCGGCTGGCCCAGGCTGGTCTTGAGCGCGGCGGCCAGCGTGCGGGCCATCGCGTCGGTCGGGCCGCCCGGCGGATAGGTGACGACCATCATGATAGGCTTGGTCGGGAAGTCCTTCTGCGCGAAGGCGGGGGCGGCGATGCAGAGCGAGCACGCGGCAATGGCCGCGAGGCGGTGCCAGAGTTTCATGGCGTTGTCTCCTGGTGTAGGGCGTCTCCCGCGGAGGCGGGATGGTATGGGGCGTCGTCGAGGCGGGGTGCTCCCACTCCCGCTTGCGGGAGAGCGGAGCAAACAATCGGGATGGATACGGTGTCAGAACACGTTGACGTCTGCGACCGCGCCCGCTGCGCGCACCACGCCGTCAGCAGGGGGCGCCACCGTCTCGGCCAGCCAATCCGGCTCGGTGCTTGCCGCCAGCGGATCCTGCGGCAGCACGCGATGGCGCAGCACCAGCTGCGCCAGGCGCATGCGGCGCACCGAGCCGATGCGGCCGGCTTCCCACGCCATCGCCACCGCGGTGGTCACGTGGTACAGCGCGGAAGCCGCCTGGCGCGCCAGCAGGTCGCCGTCGGCGCCGGCTTCGGCGGCATGCGCGGCCAGTTTCGCGGCAGCGGCGATGGCGCCTTCGAAGGTGGCGTGTGCGTCTGCGTGCATCGGGGTATCGGCCAGCAGCCCGGCCAGGTGTGCCTGCAGCACCGGCAGCGCGCCTTCGCGGCGGATCGCGCGCAGCACGTCGAGCGCGACGATATTGCTGGTGCCTTCCCAGATCGAGCCGAGGTGGGCGTCGCGCACCAGGCGCGGGTCGCTCCATTCCTCGATATAGCCGCAGCCGCCGCGGATCTCCATCGCGTCGCCGGTGACCTTGCGCGCGTCGCGGCAGGCGCGGAACTTGATCAGCGGTGTCAGGATGCGCATCAACGGGTAGGCATCGGCCTCGCCGGCATCGGCGCGGCGCAGCGCCTCGGCGGTCTGGAACACCATGGTGCGGGCCTGCTCGGTGGGCAACGTCAGCTTGAGCAGCTGGCGGCGCATCAGCGGCATGTCCTCCAGGCGCTTGCCAAAGGCACGGCGCTCATGCGCGATGAACAGGCCCTCGGTCAGCGCGCGGCGCATCAGGCCGGCGGCGCGCACGCCGTTGGACAGACGCGAGTTGTTGATCATGTCGGCCATCTGCACGAAGCCGCGGCCGGGTTCGCCCACGAGGTAAGCCTGCGCGCCTTCGAGGCGGATCTCGCCGCTGGCCATCGAGCGCGTGCCGAGCTTGTCCTTGAGCCGGATGATGCGGTACTGGTTGTCGCTGCCGTCGGCCAGCTTGCGCGGCAGCAGGAACAGCGACACGCCCTTGTGGCCGGGCACGGCGTTGCCGGCTTCGTCTTCCACGCGCGCCAGCACCATCGCCAGCGCGGCGTCGGGGTTCGAGCAGAACCACTTGTCGCCGTGCAGGCGCCAGCCGCCCTCGGCGCCGGTGTCGCGCACCGCGCGCGTGGCGGTGGCGGCCACGTCGGAGCCGGCGCCCTGCTCGGTCATGAACATGGCGCCCTGGTACAGGTCTTCGAACACCTGCGTGGTCAGGTTGGGCAGGAATTTCCCGACCAGCGCCGGATCGCCGAACTTGCGCAGCGTGCGCGTCAGCGAATCGGTCATCGACAGCGGGCAGCACAGGCCGAACTCGGCCTGCACGAACAGATAGGTGAGCGCGTACTTCGCCGCCGGCGGCATGGGCTTGTCCCAGCCGAGCACGCCACCACGGTGCGAGGCGGCGGCCAACCCGAATTCGGCGAAGGCCACGCGCTCCATTTCCACGTAGGCGGGATGCTTGTCGATGCGCTGCGCGTCCATGCCGCTGCGGGTGCGGTAGCTCAGCGTCGGGGGGTTCTGGTCGGCCACGGCGGCCAGTTCGTCGAGCACGCCGCCTGCCAGCGCGCCCATGCGCTCCAGGTGCGGCAGCAGGTGATTGAACAGGTCCGCGGGCAGGTAGAGCGGCAGCAGCGCACGCAACTCGGGGTCGGCGCCGAGCAGGCTCCCGCCCTGGCGGTCGGGCACCGGATGGGCGGCGGCGGGGCTGTCGGGCTGGGCGTGAGGTGCGGTATTGCGCACGACGCTGGTCGGCATGTCTGGTCTCCTTTGCGGGTGGACCGGCATGGTTGGCGAACACGCTGCGGCCCTTTGACCTGCATTATTCAAACCCCAAGGATTTGCGTCTAATTCTAAAATTGGCTCGATCAATATGATTTTTGTATCGCCATGGAATTCCGTCACCTGCGCTATTTCCTTGTGCTGGCAGAGGAACTGCACTTCGGCCGGGCCGCGCGCCGGCTTGCGATTTCGCAGCCGCCGCTGTCGCTGAACATCCAGCAGCTCGAAGCCTCGGTCGGCGCCCGGCTGTTCGACCGCGACAGCCGCGGCGTACGGCTGACTGCGGCCGGGCGCGCCTTTCGCGAATCGGCCACGGCATTGCTGGCGCAGGCCGAGGCCGCGCGGCTGCTGGCACGCGAGATCGAAGCGGGCGCCATAGGCCGGCTGCGTGTCGGCTTTGTCGGCTCGATGCTGTACCGCGGCCTGCCGCAGATCCTGCGCGGGTTCGAGGCGGCTTACCCGGGGATCCAGGTGGCGCTGACCGAGCTCAACTCGCAGGAGCAGATCGATGCGCTGCTGCACGACGAGCTCGACGCGGCCTTTATCCATACCGGCCGGGTGCCCGACTCGCTGCGGGCCACGCGGGTGCATGCCGAACCGTTCGTCTGCTGCCTGCCGGCGGACCACCCGCTCGCGGCGCAGCCGGAGCTGGCGCTCGCAGACCTGCGCGGCGAGGCCTTCGTGCTGTTTTCGCGCAAAGCGTCGCCGGACTACTACAGCCGCATCTTCGATATGTGCGCGGCCCAGGGCTTTTACCCGCAGATCCGGCACGAAGTGCGCCACTGGCTCTCGGTGGTCTCGCTGGTCTCGCAGGGCATGGGCGTGGCCGTGGTGCCGGCGGCGCTGGCGCGTTCCGGCATGGCGGGGGCGGCATTCCGACCGCTGGCGGGCACGGCGGTGCGCTCTGAAGTCTATTGCGTGTGGAAGACGGCGCCCGACCATCCCGCGCGCGACAACTTTGTGGCGATGGTGGCCGCGCAGGCGGCGTCGAAAGCGGCGTCCAAAGAAAAAGCCACCGGCCCTGCGGCCGATGGCTTGTGAAGTACGCGTGGAACGGGGTGTTCAGCGTGCTTGGAGCTTAACGCCGCAGGCTTGCGGCATCCAATAACGCAAATGTAGTAATTGCATGGTGCTGCATGAGACCTGTTGCATTAGGTTTTGGACAGCCGAACTTCGAAACGCTAGCGCGCATGTGTGCCAGCGCACGGCCGTAAGCTTGGCCCCTCCGCGCGCGCCGTCACCGGTTATCATTCGCCTCCTGCCGCGCAGCGGCATGGCGGCTGGCGTGCCCGCCACTTGCGGGGCATCATCATGCCCTATTTGCGATACAATGAAAACGATTTTCATTTACGTACCTGGCGAGGTCATGCCGGCCGCATCACGGCCGCGTTGGACGACCGCGCCAACGGACTGGAAGCATGATGCGGTTGTCTGAACTTCCACGGCGCACGCCCGCCGTAGTGCAATCGGTGGACGACGCCACGCCCGGCGACCCGGTTGCGCGCCGCCTGCGAGAGCTAGGCTTTGTTCCCGGCGAAATCGTCCAGGTCATCGCCTACGGACCCTTCGGCATGGATCCGCTGGTCGCGCAGATCGGCTTTACGCGCTTTGCGCTGCGCCGCGTGGAAGCGGCGCGCATCGGCATCGAGCTCGCCAGCGCCTCGGTGACCAGCATCGCGCCTGCCGAAGCGGGCAAACAGCCCGGCGCCACGACGCCCACACCGAACGAGCGGACCAAGCGGACCGCGTGAGCCCTTCCGGAATATGTCTGTAGCAGCTTCCCCGACTCCTGCCCTGCGCATCGCGCTGGTAGGCAATCCCAATTGCGGCAAGACCGCACTGTTCAACCGACTGACCGGCAGCCGGCAGAAGGTGGCCAACTACGCCGGCGTGACCGTCGAGCGCAAGGAAGGCCATTTCGTCTCGCCGGCGGGACGCCAGGTGCGCATCCTGGACCTGCCGGGTGCCTACAGCCTGCACGCGGCGAGCCTGGATGAAGCCATCACGCGCGACGTTTGCATGGGCGTGCGCGCCGGCGAGCAGCGTCCCGACCTGCTGGTGTCGGTGGTGGACGCGACCAACCTGCGCCTGCACCTGCGCTTCGTGCTGGAACTGCGCCGGCTGGGCCTGCCGATGGTGGTGGTGCTCAACATGAGCGACGCCGCCGCGCGCCGCGGCATCCGGATCGACCGCGACAAGCTGGCTGCCGCGCTGGGCGTGCCGGTGGTCAGCACCGTGGCGGTCAAGCGCGACGGCGCGGCAGCGCTGCTGGCGCTGCTCGACGGCGCCCTGCCTGCCGCACCGCCGTCCTCGCCCGAGCCCGCCAGCGACGTTGACGTGCACACCGAGGTCAACCGCCTGCTGGCCACAGCGGTCAGCATGCCGGCGCGCACCGCGGCGCTGGACGACCGGCTCGACCGCATCGTGCTGCACCCGGTGTTCGGCCTGCTGCTGCTGGCGGTGCTGCTGTTCCTGATGTTCCAGGCGGTGTTCTCCTGGGCCGAGCCGCTGATGGACGGCATCGAGGGCGGCGTGCACTGGGCCGGAGAACTGCTTGGTGCGCATCTGCCCGACGGCCTGCTCAAGAGCCTGCTGGTCGACGGCCTGATCGCGGGCCTGGGCAGCGTGGTGGTGTTCCTGCCGCAGATCCTGATCCTGTTCCTGTTCATCCTCACGCTGGAAGAATCGGGCTACCTGCCGCGCGCGGCATTCCTGCTGGACCGGCTGATGATGGGTGCGGGGCTGTCCGGCCGTTCGTTCATCCCGCTGCTGTCGAGCTTTGCCTGCGCGATTCCCGGCATCATGGCCACGCGCACCATCCAGGATCCGCGCGACCGCCTCACCACCATCCTGGTGGCGCCGCTGATGACCTGCTCGGCACGGCTGCCGGTGTATGCGCTGCTGATCGGCGCCTTTATCCCCGAACGCACGGTGATGGGCCTGTTCAACCTGCAGGGGCTGGTGCTGTTTGCGCTGTACGTGGCAGGCATCGTCAGCGCACTGGTGGTGGCCTATGCGCTCAAGTTCTTCCGCCGCGACCGCACCGACCATCCGCTGCTGATGGAGCTGCCGTCGTACCGCATCCCCAATGTGCGCGACGTGGCCATCGGCCTGTGGGAGCGTGCCCGGATCTTCCTGTCGCGCGTGGGCAAGGTGATCCTGACGCTGACCGTGCTGCTGTGGTTCCTGTCGACCTTCCCGGCGCCGCCGGAAGGCGCGACCGCGCCGGCCATCGACTACAGCTTTGCCGGCATGATCGGCCATGCGCTGCAGAAGGTGTTCGCGCCGGTGGGCTTCAACTGGCAGATCTGCATCGCGCTGGTGCCTGGCCTGGCCGCGCGCGAAGTGGCAGTGGGCGCGCTGGCGACGGTGTACGCGCTGTCTGGCAGTGAAGACGCCATGGCCGCGCAGCTGGCGCCGATGATCGCCGCGCAGTGGTCGCTGGCCACCGCGCTGGCGCTGCTGGCGTGGTTCGTGTTCGCGCCGCAGTGCATCTCGACACTGGCGGTGATCCGCCGCGAGACCAACTCGTGGAAGGTCATGGCAGGATCGATCGTGTACCTGACCGGGCTGGCCTACCTGGCCGCGTTTGTCACTTACCGCGTCGCGCTGCTGGTCAGCTGACGCCATCGCTGCCATGACGCTCTACCACGCCTTCGAAACGCTGCTGGTCCCGCTGATCGTGCTGGCGTGCGCGGTCTCGGTGCTGGCGCGCTATGCGCCGCGCACGCGCGAGCGCGTCAAGGCCGCCCTCGCGACACGCCTGGGCGGCGCCGCCGCGAGCGGCTGGCGCGGCCGGCTGGTGCGGTGGCTGGCGCCGCAGGCGGCCTCGGGCTGCACCAGCGGCTGCGACGACGGCGGCTGCAACACCTGCGGCTCCAACACCGCCAACGCCACTGGCGCGCAAGGAAAGCCCGCCGAGCAGGTCGTGCGCTTCGTGCGCAAGCGCTGAACGGCGCGTATTTTCCCCTCCATCTCCCTTCTGGGCTCCTTCACGCAGAAACGGGTACGCCGACTGCTTGCGCGGCATGCGCAGGCAGCGGGATACGCTCGTCTGGCGCGGGCTGATGGGGTATACCGGCGGCAATGAAGGACTGTGAAGCGGCACGCAGAAATGGGTACGCTTTGGGTGCGGAACGTGGTCGGTGCGGGCCGCGGCACTGGCAGGACGTGGGCTCACCTGGTGGTTTCGCGGGCTGTATTGGCCGCGCAATACGACTCTTCCTTGCTGCGCAGAAATGGGTACGCTTTGGGAAGGCACCAATGCAAAACGCCCTCCGGACCGGAGGGCGTTTCACTTGCGCGCGGGAACGTTGCTGCTTACTTGACGGTACCGACGAAGACCAGCTTCAGCGGCGTGTTGTCCGCCACCACCGTGCAGGTCGCGGTGATGGTGAAGTCGCCGGCGGCGGTGCCCGTCGCGCGCACCTGGTGCGGCAACATCAGCATGCTAGGCGTCAGTGACACTGGACCGGTCTTTTCCCACGCCCAGTCTTTGCACGCGGTGTACTGCGCATCATCGCCCAGGTGCTTCATGCGCGCGGTCACTTCCACCGGGATCGCCGGCATCAGCAGCAGCGTCAGCGGCTGCTGGTTGTCGTCGACCAGCGTCCAGGTCGGATTCTCGGTCACGGACAGGGCGGCAGCCGGGCGCACGGCCAGCTTGGTGCTCACGGCGGTCACCGTCAGCGTGCTCTGGACCGGGCCGGTGCCCTTGGCCAGGCTGCTGCTGACCGTGGCATCGTGCGTACCCGCGGCTTCGGCGGTCGACAGCGTCGGCGAGGTGGCGGTGTAGGTCCAGGTGCCGTCGAAGTCGGCCGTGACATCCTGGCCGTCGTTGCGCAGCACGCGCGAGGTGAATTTGGCCGGATGGTCGTTGAGCACCTGCAGCGCATCCACCGGCTGGCCAAGGCGCGTGGTCACCACGCGATAGGTGGCCGAGCCGTTCTTCGCCACCGTCACCACGATGACGCCGCCGATCGCGCGGCCATCCGGCGCCGTGACCGACACCGACACGTCAGCCGTCACGGCCGCGGTGGTCGAGCTGTTGCTCGCCTTCAGCGTGGCGCTGTTCTGGCTGGCCGTGACCTGGACCGCGGTGGCGCTGCTCGCCCACGCCCAGCTGTTGACGCTGGCCGAGACGTCATTGCCGTTGCTGTCGACCAGCGACACCTTGACCGGCAGCTCCTGGCCGTCGCTCATCGACAGATTGGTATGGGGAATCGACAGGCTGTAGCTGACCGCGGAAGCCGGCACCACGGTCATGGTGGCGGTCTGCGCAGGCAGCGTGGTGGTGGTGTTGTCGGCGTTCCTGACGGTCGCGACCACCTGCACGTTGGTGGTACCGGTGGCGATGCCGCGCACCACCGCATTGGCCGGCGTGGCCGCGACCGGTTCGACCGTGGCGATGCCATTGTCGGCGCTGCTCCAGGTGAACACCGTATTGCCGCTGACATCGACGCCGTTGCTGTCCACCGCCAGCGCGCTGATGGTGAGCGTGCGGCCCACGCCTACCTCGCCCGAGGTCGTGCTCATCTTGACGGTGAAGGTCAGCGGCGTGGTCGCGGCAGGCGTGGAGGGCGAACTCGAGCCGCCGCTGCCCCCACCGCCGCAGGCGGCCAGCAAGAATGTCATGGCAGTCCCTGCCAGCCAGGTTGCCCACGTTCTCAGTTTCATGATGTTCCCCCGTGTTCTTTCACGCGCTACCAGCCTAGGTGCAAAGGTGCCAGCGCAATACTGGCCAGATGACTGAGGGATAACGTACGGACCCGCGCATAACTCATCCTTTCAGCGCACATGCGACCGTCCTTCGGTCGAGGCGGAGCGCCGTGACGGATGTGGACCTGCCGGTGCGCGTGATGGACTACCACGAGCACGCGATGACCGCCGGCGCCGATGCGCGCGCGGCTTGCTATGGGAAGTGCGGGTGGGAGATTCGCCGACGGGCTTCGGCGCGGGCATCGACGTGAACCCGGTCACGGCGTCGCTGCGCGCGGTGGTCTCGGGCGTGAGCCGGCACCGCGCCGGCCGGCAGACGAAGCCGACGCGGCCTGACACGGCGCTCGCCGCAAGGGGATCCGAAGAAAACCGGTGTGCCCCGCCCCCACGGGGCACACCCGGAAAGACGCCCTTGCGGACGCCCACGACATGCCCGGTGCCACGGCGCCCGCCTTTGCGTGGAAGCTCGCGGGCGCTGATCTCCTGCACAGCGTAAGGGCTGGCGCGCCGGCTTGCCACGAATGATTCCGCATGTGGTTATTAGCGGAGGATTAGCGCCGTAACTCCGCTGTCGCGCGATCGCGACGCACCTGTGTGGCGGCTTCTCGACTTGTTCTGCATCAAGGTCCGCACAAACCCGCTCGGCCAAACTGTCCGCGGACTCCTTACCAGACCAAGACAAAACATCATGAACAAGCTCTCTCTCCGTACCCGGGTCACCTGCTCCGCCATCGCCGCCTGCGCCATGCTCGGCGCGTTCGCCGCGCCCGCGATGGCCGCCGACGATGCACAAGGCAACTGGATGGTGCGCCTGCGCGGCACCTACCTCGACATGGCCAACAGTTCGGACCCGGTTGGCGGCGTAGGGGCATCGGACCGCATCACGGTCAACAACAAGTGGATCCCCGAGCTCGACGTCACCTACTTCTTCACCCCCAATATCGCCGCCGAGCTGGTGCTGACCGTACCGCAGAAGCAGAACGTCTATCTCGACGGCAACAAGATCGGCACCTTCAAGCACCTGCCGCCATCGCTGCTGGTGCAATACCACTTCATTCCCAATGGCACGTTCCGTCCGTATATCGGCGCGGGCCTGAACTTCACCCGCATCTGGGGCGAGAACCTCGCCAACAACGCGCTGCAGCTCGACAGCTGGAGCGTCGGGCCGGCGCTGCAGATCGGCATGGACTACAAGCTGACCAAGAACTGGTTCCTGAATGCCGACATCAAGAAGATCTGGCTGTCGAGCGATGTGAAGGCCGGCGACGTCAAAGTGTCCAAGGTGAGCCTGGACCCGTGGCTGTTCAGCATGGGCGTGGGCTATCGCTTCTGAGCGGCAACGCGAGAGTAAAAAATTAAAGGCCGGCCCCGTCGGGAGCCGGCCTTTTTTGCTTGGGCAAGAAAGAACGTCGCAGCCTAGCGGAATGCCGGCTCGTCGAAGCTGCGCAGCTTGCGCGAATGCAGTTGCTCGACACCGTTTTCACGCAGGATGCGGATTGCCTCCAGCCCGATGGTCATATGCTGGCTGACGCGCTGCCGGTAGAACGCGTTGGCCATGCCGCGCAGCTTGAGCTCGCCGTGCAGCGGCTTGTCCGAGACGCACAGCAGCGTGCCGTAGGGCACGCGCAGGCGGAAGCCGTTGGCGGCCACCGCGGCGCTTTCCATATCGATGGCGATGGCACGCGACTGGTTAAAGCGCGCATACAGCGACTTGGATTTCAGCTCCCAGTTGCGGTCGTCGGTGGAGACCACGGTGCCGGTGCGCATGCGCGTCTTCATCTCGCTGCCGGACAGGCCGGTGACGCGCGCCACCGCTTCCTGCAGCGCCACCTGGATCTCGGCGATCGGCGGCACCGGCACCCAGGGCGGGAGGTCGTGGTCGAGCACGTGGTCGTCGCGCACGTAGGCGTGTGCCAGCACGTAATCGCCCAGCTGCTGCGAGCGGCGCAGGCCGCCGCAGTGCCCGACCATCAGCCAGCAATGCGGGCGCAGCACGGCAAGATGGTCGGTCATGGTCTTGGCGTTGGACGGGCCCACGCCGATATTGACCAGCGTCACGCCCAGCTTGTCCTCGCGCACCAGGTGGTAGGCCGGCATCTGCGGCAGCGCGCGCGGGCGGGTCGTGTCTTCGGGCTCGGCGCCGCCGAGGTCCTGGACCACGTCGCCGGGCTCGACAAAGCGGGTGTAGCCGCCGCCGTCGCTGCTGCTCATCAGCGCACGGCCCAGCGCGACGAATTCATCGACATAGCGCTGGTAGTTGGTGAACAGCACGAAGCGCTGGACATGCTGCGGCGCCGTGCCGGTGTAGTGGTACAGCCGCTGCAGCGCCAGGTCCACGCGCTCGGCCGGGAACAGCGACAGCGGCCAGGCCTCGCCCGGGATCGGCTCGTAGGTGCCGTTGGCGATGCCGTCGTCGATGCGGCTGAGCTCGGGCAGCACGAACGAGGCCTCCAGCTCGCGCGCCTGGGTGTAGCTGATGTCGGTGGTCGAGGCTTCGATCACGAACGGCAGCGGGATCGGGCGCCGGCTCAGGCCGACGACCACCGGGACGCGGTGGTAGCGCATCAGCCGTTCGATCTGGTCGCGGTAGTAGTCCGCCAGCAGGTCGGGGCGGGTCACCGTGGTGCCGTACACCCCGGGGTAGGCCACCGTGCCCCAGGAGGGGCGGCTGTCGGTGACCATGGTCTCGATGTTGACCGAGATCCCCAGGTACGGATAGCAGGCGTGCGCGGCCGAGGGCAGCGGCTTGCCGCTGGCGAATGCATCGAAGCGCGCGCGCACCGCGCCGACCGAGGCGTCGTAGATCTCGCGGATGCGCGCCAGCGCTGCATCTGCGTCAGAAAATTCGGCGAGCTGGTCGGCCGGATGGGCTGAGGAGAAGACGGGGGCGTTCATGCAGGCCATGATACCCCGCCGGCGCGCTGGCGTGAGCGGCACCCCCACCCACCCGGAAGCCAAATTGACGCGCCCGCGCCCGCTCGCTACACTCCGCCAATTGTGCGGCGCGGGTTCCCGTGCCGTTCTCGACTCGCGGCGCCCCTGGTGGCAAGGGGCGGCGAGGGGCCGTACATGCTTTACTGGGAGAGCCGCCAATGGAAATCCGTAACCTGTTGCCCGATGACATCGAGGCAGCCAGACAACTACTGATCGCCAATGGCTGGTCCAACCGGATAGGCGGTCCCGACAAGTTCGCGCGGCTGGTGGCCAATTCCCAGCGCGTGGCCGTGGCGGTGGAAGGCGGCGAGATCGTCGGCTTCGCCCGGGCCCTGTGCGACGACGTCTCCGACGGCTTCCTGTCGATGGTAGCCGTGGCCCCGAGCCACCGCCGGCGCGGCATCGGCCGCTCGCTGGTGCGCCACGTCATGGGCAACGATCCCGATATCACCTGGGTGCTGCGCGCGGCGCGCTCTTCCGAAGCGGCGTTCTTCGGCCAGCTCGGCTTTACGCCATCGATGGTGGCAATGGAGCGGCGCCGGCCCTGAGCCGTACCGGCCAGTCCCGACTGATCCTCGCGCCTCACTCCGCGCCCATCTGCGCGAGAACTCCCCGGCGTACCAACCTGAACAGCGGCCGCCCGGCGCGCCATGCGTCGGCGTGGTCGCGCCCCGGCTGCGGCAGCCCGCTACGGGCGGGGCCAGGAACAGCACGTCGAAGAACGCGATGCCCTCGGCCAAGGTGCCGCAGCGGGCAAGCGTACCCATTTCTGCGGCCATCGGCCTGAGCGTTTCCCCAGGCATGGCGAACAGCGCGGCGTGCGCCCCGGGCTATCGATCCGCTCGGATCGGCCCGTACTCGGCCGGCACCCAGGTATAGCCGGCCGTGTCGCGACGCACATGGCCCAGCCCCGGAAATGGCAGGTGCGCGCCCCCTACCCACAGCTTGCCCTTGGCCGCATCGGCCAGGATGCGCTTGCGCGTGATCACCGCGGCATGGCTGTCGGTATCGAACTCGATCGCCACCTGCGGACGGCGGAACTGGACCGCATGGCTGTGGACGATGTCGCCCCACAGCAGCAGGCTGTCCTTGCCCGAGGTGAACAGGTAGCCACTGTGGCCCGGCGTATGCCCGTAGGCGGGCAGCGCGCGCACGCCCGGGATCGGTTCGGCGCCGCTGCCGCCTTGGCCGCCGCTGCCCCCGTTAAACGTGCGGAACCGGTTCGCCGCCTGGTATGGCGCGACCGCGGCGCGTGCCATCGCGAACAGCCCCTGTGCTTCCTTCGGCGCCGCGGCGGCATTGGCTTCGTTGAGCCAGTAGTCGGCATCGGCCTTGTCGACATAGACCGTCGCGTTGGGGAAGGCCGGCTGCCCGTTCGCGGCGAGGCCGCAGGCATGGTCGCCGTGCAGGTGCGTCAGCAGCACCGCGTCGACCTGCTCCGGCGCATAGCCCGCCGCGCGCAGGTTGTCGCCAATGCGCCCGAGCGTGGGACCGAAGCATGCCGCTGCGCCGGTATCGACCAGCACCAGGCTGCTGCCGGTATTGACGAGGTAGGCATTGACCGCCGTCTGCATGCCCGGCGTCGACTCGACGAACATCCGTGCCAGCAGGCTCTGCACCTCGCGTGCGCTGGTGTACTTGAGGATCTTCGGGTCGAGGTCGATGTAGCCGTCGTACAGTGCGGTGACTTCCAGCTGGCCGATCACCATGCGGTAATAGCCCGGTACCTGGGTCTTCTGCTGCGCCGCGGCCGCATGGGCGCTACCGATGGTGGCCGGTAGCATCGTGATGGCTATCGCGGCGGCGGTTGCGGCGGCCATGGCCAATGCCGGCAGGCGCGCGGCGGACTGCAGCTTCATGTCTGGTTCCTTGTTGTTGGTGGTTGTCGGGGGAGACAGCGCCGGCCGGCGCGCACACCGGCCGAAGGCGTATGTTAAGCCGGATGGCGACTCACCGGAAAAGCAGGCCCGGCGCGGCAGCGAGCAACAAGGAGAGACCGCGGACGACACGACAACAGCTACGCAGAAATAGGTACGCCCGACCAAAGCGTACCTACTTCTGCGTAAAGAACGGGGCCGCGTGGCCCCGTTTTCCATTCATGCGAGCTTGCAGCGGCTCGTCGTCACTCAGGCTGGATATTCGCCGCCTTGATGATGCGGCCCCACTTGCCAGACTCCTGCGCCTGGAATTTCGCGAGTTCGGCGGGCGTGCTGGTAAACACTTCGGTGCCCGTCGACTGGTAGAAGCTGGCCGCATTGTCGCTGCGCGCGGCCTTCACCATCAACGCGTTCAGCCTGGCCACCACGGGTTGCGGCGTACCGGCCGGCGCGTAGGCCGCGAACCAATAGCTCATCTCGTAGCCCTTGACGCCGGCCTCGTCGATGGTCGGCACGTCGGGCGCCAGCGGCGAGCGTGCCTTGCCCGATACGCCCAACGCGCGCAGCTTGCCGCTCTTGACCTGCGGCAGGCCCGTGGCGGTGTCGGTGATCATCATCTGGATCTGGTTGCCGAGCAGGTCGGTGATCGCCAGCGGGTTGCTCTTGTACGGCACGTGCAGCAGTTCGACGTGCGCCATCTGCTGGAACAGCTCGCCGGCGATGCGCGACGACGAGCTGCCGCTGCCGAAGCTGAGCTTGCCCGGTTGCTTCTTTGCCAGCGCGATGAACTCGCCCACCGTCTTGGCCGGCACTTGCGGGTTGACCACCATGATCTGGCCGCCGCGGCCGAGCGCGGTCACCGGCGCATAGTCCTTGACCGGGTCGTAGGGCAGCTTCTTGAACAGGTGCTCATTGGCGGCATGGGTGGTGTTGGTGCTGATCAGCACGGTGTAGCCGTCGGGCGCGGCCTTGGCGACGTCAGACGCCGCAATAAAGCCATTGGCGCCGGGCTTGTTGTCGACCACCACGGTGACCTTGCTGTCCAGCGTGATGGCCTGGCCGATGGCCCGCGCGAGCTGGTCGGTGGCGCTGCCGGCGGCGAACGGCACCACGAAGCGGATCGGCTTGTCGGGGAATTCGGCCCATGCCTGCCCGGCGGGCAGGACCAGTGCGCACAGCGCGACGGCGGCCAGTGGCTTGAGGAATCGGTGCATCGTTGTCTCCTGTCGGAATCGTTGTTGGTGCGCGTTGTTGGTGCAGATTCAGGGTGCGGCGGTCACCAGCCGCGGCGGCAGCGGGATCTGCAGCTGCAGCAGGCGGAACGACAGCGCCTTGCCGTGGGTGTCGAGGTTGAGCGCGTCATTGACGCCGCCGTCGAGCACGCCGTCGATGACAAAATTCATGGCGTGCAGCGACGGCACTAGGTAGCGCGTGACGGCGCCGGGCCGGCGCTCGCTGAACAGCGTGCGCACGGCGTCCTCGGTGACGTGGGCAACCAGGTGCTCGTAGTCGTGCGCGTCGTAGGCGATCACGCTGATGTTGGAACGGTCGCCCTTGTCGCCGGTGCGACCGTGGGCGAACTGGTAGAGCGAGGCGGTAGCGATATCGATCGTGGTCATGGCGTCGTCCTCAGGCGATGAAGCGATGCGTGGCGCTGACGGCTGCGCGCGGCACCAGGCACGACACGGCGTTCAGGCGCGCGCGCTGTCCCGTGCGCACGCCGCCGCCGCCGGCGGGGCCGCAGGTGTAGAGCGCGTTGACCTCGCGCAGCAGCGCCTGCGCCACCGCGGCATCGTCATGCGCCAGCGCGGCGCGCAGGCGCACGTCCTGCGCTTCGGCTTCGTGCGGCTGGCGCCGGGCGAGCATCGTGCCGGCGTCGTCGGCCAATACGCTGAGCACGCCGATCAGGTCGAAGCGGATCGGCACGTCATGGCCCAGCATCTGCATGCGCCGGCGCAGGATGTCGGCCGCCAGGCGCGCGCGGGCGGCGGCGTTCGGGCCGGCATAGGAAATCTCGCCTTCGGCCAGCCAGCCGCCGTGGCTGAACACATTGGCCTTGAGCTGGGCCGGCTGTGCGTGGCCGCGCACGTTGCGCACCGCCACGCGGTCGGGGCCGATCTGCGTGACGGTGACGGCGCTGATGTCGGCCACTACGTCAGGGGTCAGGTATGCGGCCGGATCGTGGACCTCGTACAGCAATTGCTCCTTGACCGTGCGCAGGTCGACGCAGCCGCCGGTATTGGCCGCCTTGAAGATCTCGATGGCGCCGTCTTCGGCGAGCTGCGCGATCGGGAAACCCAGCGCGTGGACATCGGGTACGTCCTTCATGCCGGGATCGGCAAAGTAGCCGCCGGTGACCTGGGCCCCGCATTCGAGCAGGTGGCCGGCCATGGTGGCCGCGGCGAGCCGGTCCCAGTCGTCCCACGACCAGCCGTGATGCGCCATCGCCGGCCCCACCGCCAGCGCCGGGTCGGCGACGCGGCCGCACACCACGACCTGCGCGCCGTCGGCCAGCGCGGCGGCGATGCCTTGCGCGCCGATATAGGCATTGGCGCAGACAAAGCGGCCGGCGTCGAAGGCGTCTCCAAGGATGCCCTGCAGCAGCGTGCGGCCAGCGTCTTGCGAGAGATCGTCGCCCTCCACCACCGCCACGCGCGGCGCAGGCAGGCCGAGTTCGCCTGCCAGCTGCAGCACGCGCCGCGCCGCGGCGTGCGGATTGGCCGCGCCGAAATTGCCGACGATGGGAATGCCGTGTTGCAGGCACAGGCCGAGCACCGGCGCCAGCAGCGCGTCGAGCAGGGGTTCGTAGCCGTGCGCGGGATCGTTGCGCCGCGCCAGCTGCGCCAGCGCCAGCGTGCGTTCGGCCAGTGTCTCGAAGATCAGCGCCGCGGGCTGGCCGGCGGCGATCAGCGTGCGCACCACCGGCAACGCGGCGTCGGTACGGTCGCCGGAGAAGCCGGCGCCGGAGCCGATGAGCAAGGGAGCAGTCATGGTCGGGGGCAAGGTTGTTGGCGGGGTCGAAGCCATTCTAGGCCGGTACCGTCCAGCCAAAAAACGGATTATTTGGATTAATCTATCGACTTGCTGGATAAATATGAAGCCTCGATGAACCTGTCGGTCAAGCACCTGCGCGCCTTCGTGGCGCTGGCGACCTACCGCAACTTCACCCGCGCGGCGCGCGCCTGCCACCTGTCGCAGTCGGCCTTCAGCGCACTGGTGCAGACGCTGGAGGAGCAGGCGGGCAGCCGCCTGTTCGAGCGCACCACGCGCCACGTGGAGCTGAGCACCGACGGCGTGCGCTTCGAGCAGACTGCGCGGCGGCTGCTGGCGGATTTCGAAGCGGCGTTCGAAGACCTGCGCGCGCACGCCGAGCGGCGCAAGGGCCGCGTGTCGATCGCCGCGCTGCCGTCGCTGGCGGGGGGCGACCTGCCGCCGCTGCTGGCGCAGTTCCGCGCACGCTACCCGGGCATCGTGCTGGAACTGTTCGACCAGCTCGCCGATGGCTGCATCGAGCTGGTCCGGCAGGGCCGCGCCGACTTTGCGCTGGCACCCGCGCCGGCGCAGGACGACGACCTGCGCGTCGAGCCGCTGGTGCGCGACACGTTCCACCTGGTTTGCCCGGCCGGCCATCCGCTCGCGCGCAAGCGCCGCATCGCGCCTCAAGCCCTGGCGGGCGAGCCGTTTATCCAGCTGTCGCGCACGACCAGCGTGCGCCAGCATCTCGATGCGGCGCTGCACCCGTTGCGGCTGCACAGCGTGATGGAGGTGGAGCACCTGGCAACCGTGGCGGCGCTGGTGCAGGCGGGACTCGGCATCAGCGCGGTGCCGTCGCTGGCGCTGTTCCAGTTCCGGCGCGAGGGCCTGGCGATCCGGCCGCTGCAGCTGCCGTCACTGGTGCGCGATATCTGCCTGGTGCGGATGAAGGACCGCGGCGACTCCGCTGCCGCCGCGGCGATGATCGAAAGCCTGCAGGCGTTCTACCGCGGCGGCAAGGCGCCGGCGCGGCGCTGAAACGCGGACATCGCCGTCACCGGAATGGCACGCAGAATTGGGTACGCTTTGCCGTTGGCGGCGGGTCAGAAGTGGCCCAGGTAGCCGCCGTCGACCGCCAGCACGTGCCCGGTGATATACGACGCCGCCGGCGATGCCAGGAATACCGCCGCGCCCGCGATCTCTTCCGGGCGGCCCCAGCGGCCCAGCGAGGTGCGCTGGCGCAGCCACTCGGCCACGCTCTCGTCGTCGACCATGGGCTGGTTCGGTTCGGTGGCGAAGTAGCCGGGCGCGATCGCGTTGACGGTGACGCCGAAGCGGCCCAGGTCCGCGGCCAGCGCGCGCGTCAGCGCGTCCAGGCCGCCCTTGGTGGCGGGATAGAGTACGTCGCCCGCGCGCGCCACCTGGCCCGCGATCGAGCTGACGTTGACGATGCGGCCGTACTGCCCGCGCTGCATCCGTTGCGCGGCGTGGCGGCACAGCGTGTAGGGCGCGACCAGGTTGGTCTCGAGCATGGCGCGCAGGTCGCCGGCATCGAGCTGCGCCATCGAGCTGCGGTTGCGCGCGCCGGCATTGTTGACCAGGACATCGAGCCGGCCGTGGGCGGCATCGATCCGCGCGAACGCCGCCTCGACCGCCGCTTCATCGGTGATGTCCAGCACCAGCGCCTCGGCGCTGCCGCCGCGAGCGGCCAGCGTGGCAACCGCGTCATGCACGCGTGCCTCGCTGCGCGCGGCCACCAGCACGTGGGCCCCGGCATCGGCCAGCCCGGCGGCAATCGCCAGGCCCAGGCCCTGCGCGCCGCCGGTCACCAGCGCGACGCGGCCATGCAACGAGAATGTGGTACGCGCGGCGGCGTCGGGAGATGAGGTAGGAGTAGCCATGCGGGCGAATATACCGCAGCAGGCCGGCCCGCGTGGCGCGGAACCGGCATGCCCCGCAGGCCTGTCCGCCCGCCCGCTCAGCGGATCAGCTTGCCGGTGGACGAGACGATCGACATCTCGACGAAGGACGAGCCGGTATGGCGCGTGGGGCTGTAGCTGATCAGGATGCCGCCGAGGTCGTAGTCGCGCAGGCCTTCGAGCGCGCTGACCAGGCGCTCGCGCGTCGGCTCGGGCCCGGCGCGGCGCAGGCCTTCCACCAGCACCTTGGCCGACATGAAGCCTTCCATGCCGGCGTTGGACGGCTCCACGCCCTGCTGGCGGGCCTGGCTGCGGTATTCGCTGGCAAGCGTCATCTGGCTGGAGTTGGTGCCCGGCACCACCTGCGTGATGATCAGGCCGCGCGCATCGTCGCCCAGCTCGCGGATAAAGGAATCGGCAGCGTTGTTAGACAGCGTGACGAACTGCGCCTGGCTGCCGGCGCTGCGCAACTCGCGGATGATGCGCGCGGCTTCCGAGCCCGAGCCGATCACCAGCACCGCCTGCGGGTTAGCCTTGTTCATGGTGGCAACGCCCTGGCTGATGTCGCCCATCGGCCGCGCGAAACTGACGGTCGCCGCCGGCTGCACGCCGCGCGCCTGCAGCGCGGTGGTATAGCCTTCGAGCACGTCCTGGCCGAAGCCGTCGGTGGTGTGGAAAATGCCGATCCGGCTCATGCCGGTGGTGGCCAGGTGGTTGATCGCGCGCGCGACTTCATCCTGGTACTTGGCGCGCACGTTGAACACGTAGCGGTTCACCGGCCGGTGCAGCGTGATCGCGCCGGTCAGCGGCGCCACCAGTGGCACCTTGTGCGCGGCGACCAGCGGCAGGATGCTCTCGTTCTGCGGCGTGCCGCGCACCATGAACAGCGCGAACACCTTGTCTTCGTCGAGCAGCTTGCGCACGTTGTCCGGCGTGCGCTTGGCATCGAAGCCATCGTCGTAGGTGACCAGCTCGATGCGCCGGCCCGCCACGCCGCCGCTGGCGTTGACCGTGCGCAGGTACACCTGCGCGCCGGCGATCTGTTCCTTGACCGAACCGGCGACGGGGCCGGTGATGCCGGCCGACTGGCCGATGCGGATGGTGTTGCGGGTCACGCCCGGTTCCGCCTGCGCCGTTTGCACGGCCCATCCAAGCGTGGCGGCCAGCATGCCGCACGCGATCCATTTCGCCTTCATCGATTGCCCCCTCTGGTATGTCGTTATTCTGATGCGCGCTGTTGCGAGCTTACGCGCGCTGCGCACGGCAACGGCCATGCGCCGTTGCGAAAATTACCGCATGCGCCAGGTCAGGGCAAACAGGAGGTGGTGGGGTGTTGCAGCGGCATCACACCGGAACCGGAGGGCGGTTCCGGCGTGGCCAGCTACGCGCTAAGAGATGCGCGTCAAAGTGCGCCGCGCGGGCGCACGAGAGAGACTGCGAATGGCCTTGCCATCGCGACGGCAAGGCTTGCTGCGGACGGATCAGGGGAAGGCCGGCACGGCCGGATCGAGACCGGCGAAACGGGCTTCCGGGTGCGCGTTCTGCAGCAGCGTTTCGATTTCCTCGACGCGGCCGCGCGGCACGTCGACCATCAGCAGGATCTTGCCCGCCTCGATGTCCTTCTCGAACGCGCGCAGGCGGCTGTTGGGCGCGGAACTGCCGATCATGCTCGCGGCCCATGCGCCGAACACCGCGCCGAGCACCGCCAGCACCCCGACCAGGCCCCATTGCGGCGTATCGCTGACGATCGGGAACATCGCCACTACCGCGCCGGCCACCACGCCCACGCCGCCACCGACCACCAGGCCCATTTCCGCGGCATGGACGATATCGGAGGTCTGGAACAGGTTGGCCTCGTGCAGGCCCGTCATGTCTTCGCCGTCGCGCGCCACGAAGTGGATGCGGCGGTTCTCGACGCGGGCGAGCAGCAGGTCGTCCATGGTGCGGCGGGCGCTCGCCACGTCGGGCAACAACCAGAAGATGCGTTTGCGCATGTCTCTCTCCTTGTTCAGGCCGCGCCGATGGTGTGGGTAGACCGGGTGAGAAAGTACCGCTGACGGCGCGGGGTTATTTCGTTGTACGCCGTTCGGGGGGCAAGCGCAAGGCAAGTGCCGGAGCGCTGCGCGTGCGCGCGCGCATGTGACGCGCACGCGTGCCCTGCCTGCTGCAAGGCACACGTCACGTGAGTCAGAAACGCCTGGAAAAGCGCGGCGAAAGCCGCCTCAGAAAGTGATCGGCAGGCGCAGGTTGACCTGCAGGTCGGGCGTGTCACGCGTCAGGCCCGCACCCACCGACAGGTTCAGCGTGTAGCGGTCGTTGAAGCGGTACGAGTAGCCCACCAGCAACGTGCCTTGCGTGATGCGCACCGAGCCTGGCACAGTCTGTCCGTTCTGCTTGGTCGGCCAGATGATGGCCTGGTCATAGCCGATACTGAACGACGCCTTCTCGTTGAGCGACAGGCCCATGCCAAAGCTGAACTCGAAGATATCGCCCGGGGCGATCTTGCCCAGGTTCTCCGTCTGGCCGTTGAGCACGGTGCGGCTGACGTTGTCGCGCGCAAAGTTGTGCAGGTAGCTGAAGGTGCCGAAGAACACCGCCGGATCGGTCGGCAGCAGCCAGGTGATACCCGGCTGGATTGCCTGGAAGCCGGTGCCGGTCGGCATGCTGAGCGGCAGGCCGGTGCCGGTGGTATTGCCTATGCAACGCGTCACGCAATCGGTCACCACTTCGAACGGGTCCCTGCCGGTGGCGGACTTGTAGCGCAGCCAGCCAACGAAGTACGGGATTTTCTCGTTGCCGTAGTTCAGCTGGTAGCGCACGGTCGCCTCGACGTCGCCAATGCCGCTACCACTGGCATTGAACACGTTGTCGACGGCGGTGCCGGTGAAGACTTCACGGCTCACGGTCGAGCCCGACGTATGCACGTAAGGCACCTTGGCCTCGACTTCCAGCCGCTTGGTCACGCCATAGCGCAGCGCGATCGACGGGATGTAGGTCGAGGTCTTGACCTCGCGCACGTCGAGCAGGCCGATCAGGATCGCGGGGATCACCGTATAGCCGACCAGCGCCACGCGGTTGTTGGAGGAGTAGCCGTACTGGAAGCCTGGCTCGAGCACCAGCTTGCCCTGTGCGGTCAGCACGCCGGGCTGGTCGATGATCGGCGCGATCTCGGGCGGCCGGGTCTCGCGCTCGGGCGGACGGCCCACGGGTTCTTCCACGGCCACGGTCTGGGGGTTGGCGGACTCGCCCGCCTGCGGGCCCTGCGCGACATCCTGCGGCGGCTGCAGCGTGATCTGCTGCGGGTTGTTGACCGCGTTGGGCGCGCTCTGCGCCGCGCTGGCCGCCGCCGCAGCGGTGGCGGCATTGGTGGCGTTGTTGGAGGGCGACACACCGCCCCCGACACCCTGGCCGCCGCGCTTGGTGGCCAGTACCTCGTTGCTGATGACGCTGCGCAGCTCGCGAATGACTGCCTCTTGTTCGGCCAGCGCCCGCTTCATGGCGTCGAGCTGGGTGGCTTGTTCGGCGAGTTCCCTTTGCAGCGATTCCAGGCCTGCCGCGGGTCCCCCCGCATCGGGCGTCTGGGCCTGCGCCAGGCCGCCGAGCAACAGCAACGTCGAGCATCCGGCATTCCGGATGCCCTGCATCGACCGCTTCTTCATCACGTCTTCCTCCCCCGGGACGGGCGGGCTGTTGTCAGGAGCCCGCAACCTGTAGTGCCTGCTGCTTCGCTACGATTACCTCATGCTGGCGGCCCGCATCAACGCATCCTGCAGCGTCGCGTTGGCCAATTGCGACCGGAAGGCCTGCAGCGTA
Organism: Cupriavidus sp. IK-TO18; assembly: GCF_015549295.1. Taxonomy (NCBI): domain Bacteria; kingdom Pseudomonadati; phylum Pseudomonadota; class Betaproteobacteria; order Burkholderiales; family Burkholderiaceae; genus Cupriavidus; species Cupriavidus sp. IK-TO18. The sequence goes on along the minus strand of NZ_JADGMP010000014.1, from coordinate 70,339 downwards.
TTCACGCTTGCGTCGATTGTCATCAGGCTCCGGATGCTCTGGTTGTCCATGCTGTTCTGAATCACCGTGGTGGGCGTGCCGGCCAGCGCCGCCACCGCGGCCGAGTTGCCAGGGCCGTTCTGGATCACGTTCAGCAAGCCGTTGGTCACCACCTGGCCCGTGCCGGTCGACACCACGGCAGCGGGCAGGCCGGCGGCGCCGCTGGCACTGGCGCTGCCGCCGTTGGCCGCAGCCGACGTGGCCGAGGAAGCCCCTGCGGCGCCGGCACTCGCACTACCGGCGGACCCGTTCGCGCCACCCTGAGCGCCGGCCGTGACGCCCGCCAGCGCGCTATCGACCGCGGCGTTGGTGGAAGCAATGATGGCGGGGCCCAGCGTCGTCGCCAGGCGCGCCGCCTGGTCCGCGGTGATGCGTCCGACGTCCGGGATGTTAATGCTGGTTGCGACGACCAGGGCCCCGTTGATGTACACAGCGCGTTCGATACCGAACGAAACCTGCAGGCCCGACATCTCGAAGCCGCCCCGCATCTCGTCAAGCTTGTCATGTGCGACCGGTTTCCAGCCGGCCATGCTGCCGCGCGCGGCAGCCACGGGTGTAGGGTCCCGGTCGCTGGCAGAAGCGGCCTGCGACGGCAGCGCCGACGGGTCGAGGCTGTCGGGCTGGGGTAGCGAACTGGCATGTGCCACGCCGGCACAGGCCAGGCCCGCACCAAGCAGCATCGCGGCCGCCGACGTGGCGGTGCGAGGCGCTGCTGGGGTCGGGAGGGAAGTCTGCAACATGATGCATTCCTCAGAAATCGCCAACGCCATGCTTGGGCATGACGGTGAAGAACAGGCTATCCCGGTTGACTCCCATCCAGTAAGGGCCGCTGGGCGCCAGGCGCCAGTCCGCGGCCAGGTTGAAGCGCGCGTTGTCCGTGCGGTTGTGGATCACGAACAACAGCTGGCTTTCCCATACTTTCTCGAAGTGCTCGCGTGACATGGCACGTGTTCCGCGGGCCGGATCACCGACCAGCACGCGGTTGCCTTTTACACCCTTGACCACCACGAAATGGTGGTAGCCGTTTTCCACGATCAGCACGATGGCCGGGATCTGCGTTTCCTCGAGCTTGGACAGCGGCAGCTCATAGCCGTCCGCCTCGTAGCCGAGCGCTGCCAGGAAACGTTTCATGTCCAGCAGCGAGAACCCCTCGGCGCGGATCTTTGCCTGGTCACCGTTGAGGTACATGGTCTGGAACACCGTGGCCTCGTTCATCGGATGGCCGTACTGGTAGGTCAGCAGCGTGGCCACCGCGGCAGAGCCGCAACTGAAATCGTATTGCTGGCGGATCGTGGATTTGAAGCGCGCTTCGCGAACGCTGGTGACCCTGACGCTGTAGGGTTCGCCGACCGGCCCGTAGAGATAGACATCCGCGGCATTGGCGCACGGAATGGCCCCCGTGGCCAACGCGAACGGTACAGACGCCAACAGGTTGCGCAGCAGCTTCATTATTTGAACTGGACGTTGAGGATCGTGGCGTTCTGGATCAGCACGTTGGAGCCGGAATTCTGGATTGCCGTAGGAATTCCAGAGGCGTTCGCGAACGCGCCGTCCGCAATATTGTTCGCACCGGACAACACATTGACTGCCGCGTTGTCAGCCACGGTGCCGTGCAAGCGCATGTCGTTGACAGTGACCTCCGAACCACCGCGGATATCGTCTAGTTTAGTCACAGGTACAGCTTTCGCCACCGCGCCGAACAATGTGGTATCGGCTGGAGCTGCAGGTTGCGTGTGAGCAACAGTCTCCTGAGGGATGCTTGCAACACTGCGTGCGGCTGCCATGGCCTCATCCAGCCCTGGCGGCTCTGCACTTGCCTTAAGTGCAGGACAGGCAAGTAGGACCGTCGCAAACGCACTGACGGCAATGCGGACCGATTGCATGGTGTCATCCTCCCCAGGCCTCGTGCACGTACCCTGTCCCGGGCGGCACTAAGGCATATAGGCTTGCGTGGACGTGACAGGACCCGCGCGCCCGCACACAGGATGCGGGCGCCGGTCCTGCCGACATGGCATCGCGAAGTGCCGGCCCGCCCTCGCAAGAAGCTCAGGCAGGGCCGAGTCTGCGCCTATCAGGGGCCAGCGTTGACGTTGGCCTGCACGTTCACGCTCATCTGCGTCAGCGAGGCGGCGCCGCTGTTCTGGCTCGCCATCATGATGCCCGCCGCGGACTGACCGACGCTGGTCATCAGGTTGGACATGTTGAAGTCGCCTGTGGTGACGACGACGTATCCGCCAGCGCCGCCAGCGCCACCAGCGCCGCCGTTGCCGACACCGCCAACGCCACCGGTACCGCCGGTGCCTGCACCGCCAGCGCCACCTGAGCCGCCGGCGCCACCGCTACCCGTGGTAGCGCTGCCGTTCGAGGCCGAGGTGCTGGCGCTGCCTGCAGATGCCGCACCACCAGCGCCACCGCCGCCGCCGGAAGCCGTCTGCGTGCCACCGGCACCGCCAGTGCCCGAGCCAGCGCCGCCAGTTGACGACGAGCCCGCGGTGTTCGTGCCGCCGGCGCCGCCGGAGCCGCTGCCCGCACCACCGGTCGCCGTCGCGCCGGAGCTTCCGGAACCGCCTGCGCCACCGGTAGCACCCGCTCCGCCGCCCGTGCCAGAGCCTGCGCCAGCCGTGTTGGTCCCGGCCGCGGCTGCGGTGCCACCCGCAGCGCCTGCACCGCCCGTGTCGGTACCCGCACCGTTAGCACTGCCGCCCGAGCCGCCAGAGCCGCCGGCTGCACCGGCCAGACCGCCAAGGGCTCCGCTGGCCCCCAGGGCATCACCGCCGATTGCACCGGCGCTGCCGCCACGGCCGCCTGCACCGAGCGAAGCGCTCAGAGCACCGCCACCCTTGCCAAAGCCATCGCCACCGCTGGCGCCCGCAGCGCCTGCCGCGCTAAGCGCGCTGCCGCCCTTGCCATAGCCGTCGCCGCCATTGGCACCCCAGTTGGAGGCACGTCCGCCGTCGCCGCCGTCGCCTGCCTTGGCCGAGCCTGCCTTGGCCCAACCAGCCGTGGCGCTGCCATTGGTTGCGGTGGCGCTACCGCCCACTGCACCGACGGCGCCGTCGCCGCCCGAACCACCTTGGCCAGTGCCGCCGGCGCCGCCCGTGCCGCCCTTGCCACCGTAGCCGGTGCCGCCGTTGGCACTACCGGTGTTCGTGGCAACGTTGCCAATGCCATAGATGTTGTTGCCGCTCACGGTGCCATTCAGCTTGCTGAGCGCGATTGCCGTGGTCTTGTTGAACGAACTGGCGATGCTGGACGATGCGGCGCCGCCAACAGCCGCCGCAGTCCCGATGCCGTCAGCCGAAGCCTTCAGGCGGTTGTCGGAATTGGTCTTGCTCTTCGTCTTCGTGACCGTGGTGGTCCGCGTGTCAGTACTGTTGTCGGTGCTGTTGTCGTTCTTCTGGATGGCCTTCGAGAACTCATTTGCCGATGCGCCGGCGCCGCTTTGGGTCGAGCTTGCCGTTGCCGTTTGGTTGTTGTCCCCCCCCCCGCTTACACCATCATTGAGGTTGATCGGATTGGCCCATGCCTGCCCCGCAAATGCCATGGCAATTGCCGACGCCAGTAAGGTCTTTTTCATTCCTAGCTCCCAGGAGTATTCACAGTGTCACTGCGGCTCAGCCTCCGGCCGGCGCTCACGTCCGGAACGACGTCTGGAGGTTCAGGTCCGGCAACTGCCAAACCGACCACCCCTAGCGCATAATCGGTGCCAGCTTCGCCACGTGAGGCGGCAAACCCTTGTGATACAAGGCCTGCCCGGTGCCAGCCGGGGGAACTTTCTAGCCGCTTGCGCCATCAATGGGGGCCCGCCTGCTGTGCACGCCAAACGACATGTCACACCGCTGTGACAACGCCCCCCAAGGCGACACAGGGGCTTCGCCACCCCTCCAAAAAAATTAATTAGATTTCAATGGCTTACTGATCGCCTCGGGAGTTGCCCGATGCGCCATGCCACGTATCGGCCCTGAAACACGATTCCCGAGGTGCCGCCGTCGTCTCCCATGTGGGCTGCCTCACATTGCGGCGATGTCCGTTTTTCGCCGCCAGATTCCGGTCATCGGTGCGTTCCTCAGGAAGCCCTTCGCCTGGCCCCGGCGGGGCGCCACCGGCACGCGCACGAGCGCCGCCGTGTGATCGGCCACTGGCTTGGCGCGATGCGGATGTCATGCTGAAGCGGCGCACGCGCACGTTGTATCCGAAGCGCCTCAGCCGCTATCCGTGCTAGGCTCTATGTCTGATTTAAAGTACATTAGAGGCATTACAGACTTGTCATCTCTCCACAAGGGAAACCATGAGTGAAGCCGTCGTTCCCCTGTATCACCAGATTTACGTGGTACTGCGCCAGCAGATCGTCGAAGGACGCTTCGGCCAGGGTCCCCTGCCGGGAGAAATCGACCTGGCCAAGCAGTTCCACGCCTCGCGCGTGACCATGCGCCGAGTGTTCGACCGGCTGGTGCAGGAAGGCCTGGTGCGGCGCCATCGTGGGCTCGGCACCTTCGTCAACCCGCACCCCGTGCGTCCCGCGTCGGCCACCGAGGAACGCGGCGCGAGCCTGCTCGACAACATCATCGACATGGGCCAGAAAACGTCGGTGAAGGTGATCTCGATCGACGAAGTCCACGCCACGCCCGACGTGGCCGAGTCGCTGCAGCTCCAGCCGGGCGACCCGGTGATCAAGATCGTGCGCGTGCGCCACTACCGCAACCGGCCGCTGTCGCATATCACCGTCTACCTGCCCGCGGACCTGGGCCGCCCGATCTCGCGCAAGGCGCTCGAGGAAACCCCGGTGCTGCGCCTGCTCGAGGCCGGCGGGGTCAAGCTGGGCCGTGCCAGCCAGGTACTGTCGGCACGCCTGGCAGACGTGGTGGTGGCGCCGCTGCTGGACGTGCCGGTGGGCGGCGCGCTGCTGGCGGTGCGCCGGGTGGTGAAGGACCAGGGCGGGCGCCCGGTGCAGCTGCTGCTGGGGCAGTACCGTCCCGACCGCTACGAATACCGCATGGAACTGTCACCCGCCGGCGTGGACAGCGCCAACGTCTGGGTGGAAAGCGAGACCCGCCCCGGCCTGCGCGACTGAGCCTGCCCGCGCGCCGCAAGCCAAAGGATGCGCGGGCACCCGAGTCGGGCGATACTGCGCACTCCCGATCACATCTAGCGAGGAGTCGTCATGCCAGTGTTCCGCCTGGTTTCGTCCAGCCCGACCCGTCAGTCTCCGCCTGTGTCCGCGCGCCGCACCGCGCTGCGCCGCGTTTCCGGCCTGGCCGCCCTGGCCGCCTGCGGGCTGATCCTGCCGCCTGGCGCCGCTGCCCAGGGGCAGGGCCAGGTCGCTGGCGGCAAGCCGATCCGGATCCTGGTGGGCGCCCCCGCCGGCGGCACCACCGACACGCTGGCGCGCACCATCGCCCAGGAGATGTCGCAGCTGCTGGAGCAGTCCGTGGTGGTCGAGAACCGGCCCGGCGCGGGCGGCAATATCGCCGCCGATCTGGTCGCCAAGAGCGCGCCGGACGGCAGCACGCTGCTGATGAGCTTCACCAGCCACACCATCAACGCCACGCTGTACAAGAAGCTGCCCTTCGACCCCGTGCAGGATTTCACGCCGGTCACACTGGTCGCCACCGTGCCCAGCGTGCTGGTGGCCACGCCGAAGCTGCCGGCCAACAACGTGCCCGAGCTGATCCGGCTGGCGCGCGCCGAGCCGGGCAAGCTGAACTTCGCCATCGGTTCGGTCGGCTCGTCGCTGCACATGGCCGGCGACATGTTCAAGATGATGACCGGCACCTATATCGTCAACATCCCGTACAAGGGCACCGCGCCGGCGCTTACCGACGTGCTGGCCGGACAGTGCGACCTGATGTTCGCCAGCACGATCAACGTGCTGCCGCACGTGCGCGCGGGCAAGCTCAAGGTGCTGGGCGTGACCAGCCCGGCGCCGATGCCCCAGTTCCCGGGCGCGGCGCCGATCGGCGCAACCGTCAAGGGTTTCGAGTCAAGCGCGTGGTTCGGCCTGTTCGGCCCGGCCGGCATGCCTGCGGAGCTCACGCAGGCGCTCTACCAGGCGGCGCGCAAGGGGCTGGAGTCGCCCTCGGTGCGCAAGCGCCTGGAAAACGACGGTGCGCAGCCGGTGGGCATGGCGCCCGAGGCATTTGCTGCCTTCGTCAAGCAGGACGTCAAGCGCTGGGCATCGGTGGTCAAGTATTCGGGAGCATCGCCGGAATGAGCGTGCCTGCGGACTCCCCTTGCGCGGAGGCGGCGGCCAGGCCGGCGACGCTGGCCCAGAAGCTGGTCGCCCGCGCCGCCGGACTGGACTATGCGGAGATCGGCACGGTGGCGATCTGCCGGGTCGACCTGGCGATGTCGCACGACTCCAGCGGCCCGCGCCGGGTTGCGCCGCTGCTGCAGGAGCTCGGCGTAAGCGTGTGGGACCCGTCGCGCTATGTCGTGGTGACCGATCACTTCGTGCCGGGCGGCGATGCCCAGGCCGAATCGATCCTGCGCTTCACCCGCGACTGGACGCGCCAGGCCGGCGCCGAGCTGATCGATGCCGAAGGCATCTGCCACGTGGTGCTGCCCGAACGCGGGCACGTCCTGCCGGGCCGCCTGATCGTCGGCGGCGACAGCCACAGCCCGACCGGCGGGGCGTTCGGCGCCTATATGTTCGGCGTGGGCGCCACCGAGATGGCCGGCGTGCTGGCCACCGGCGAGATCTGGCTGCGCGTGCCGCACACGATCCGGCTGGAATGGGACGGCGTGCTCGCAGCCGGGGTCTGCGCCAAGGACATCAACCTGTTCCTGTGCGCCACGCTCGGCCTGGGCGGCGGACGCTACGAAGCGATCGAGTACACCGGCAGCGCCGTTGCCGCGCTGCCGATGCAGGAGCGCATGACGCTGGCCAACATGAGCGCCGAACTGGGCGCGCAGACCGGCCTGGTCGCCCCCGATGCGGTCACGCTGGACTGGCTGGCACAGGCCGGCGTGCCGGCGCAGGTGCTGGCGCAGATCGACCTGGCGCACTGGCGCACCGACGCGCAGGCGCCCGTGCTGGCGCACCACCGCTTCGACGCCGCGGCGCTGGCGCCGCAGGTGGCCGCGCCGCATTCGCCGGCCAACAGCGCGCCGGTCGACCAGGCCGCCGGCGAGCCGGTGCAGATCGCCTACCTCGGCGCCTGCACCGGCGCCAAGCTGGAAGACCTGCGCATGGCCGCGCGCGTGTTGCGCGGACGCAGGGTCGCGCCGGGTGTCAAGCTGCAGGTGGCCGCCGCCTCGCGCCGCGACCAGCAGCAAGCCGAACGCGAAGGCACGCTCGCCATCCTGGCCGAGGCCGGCGCCAGCCTGCTGGCCAACGCCTGCGGCGCCTGCGCGGGCTATGGCGCCGCACGCTTCCCGGCCGGCAGCAGCGCCATTGCCTCGACCGCGCGCAATTTTTCCGGCCGCATGGGCGATGCCGGCAGCGCGGTGTGGCTGGGCTCGCCGATGACCGTGGCCGCCAGCGCCGTCACCGGCCGCATTACCGACCCGCGCACCTTGCTGCCATAAAGACATAGACATAGCGACGCGGCCTGACCACGTGCCCCGCGCAGGCGGGCCTGACCTCTTGCATGACTGCCCTTACCGCCCCCACACCGGCCCCCACACCGGCCCCCACACTGGCCCAAACCGCGGCCCAAACCACGGCCCCAACGCCGGCCGGCCGCATCTGGCGTTTCGGCGACAACGTCGACACCGATGCCATGGCTCCCGCCGTGCTGATGAAATCGCCGCTGCCCGTGCTGGCGCGGCACTGCCTGGCCTCGCTGCGCCCCGAGTTTCCAGGCAGCGTGCGGCCGGGCGATGTGCTGGTAGCGGGCGCCAACTTTGGCATCGGCTCCTCGCGCGAGCAAGCGCCGCAGGCGCTGCGCGAGCTGGGTGTGGGCGCGGTGGTGGCGCAGTCGTTCGGCGGGCTGTTCTACCGCAACGCGATCAACCTGGGACTGCCGGTGCTGGTGTGCGCGGAGGCCGCCCGGCTGGCCGACGGCGCCCGGGTGGCAGTGGACCTGGAGACGGCGCTGCTGCGCCTAGACGACGGCAGCACGGTGGCGTGCGAGCCGATCCCTGGCTTCCTGCGCGAAATCCTCGGCGCCGGGGGGTTGGTTCCGCACCTGAAGCGGCGCCTGGCCGCCCGGGCCTGATACTGACGCTGGCGCCGGCGCGTCAGCCCGCGCGCGTGGGGGTGGCCTGGCGCAGCAGCCCGAGCGCCTCGTCGTCGCTGGTCTGCGTGAAATCCAGGTAGAAAGAGCCAACCGCACCGAAGTTGGGCGGCGTATTCAGGCAGATCACCTCGTCGGCGGCCGCCTCCAGGCTGGCCAGCCCTTCCTGCGCGCCGACCGGTGTGGCCGCGATCACCCGCGCGGCGCCCGCCATGCGCACGCCTTCCAATGCGGCACGCATGGTCGCGCCGGTGGCGACGCCGTCATCGACCACGATCACGGTACGCCCGGCCCGCGCCGGCACCGGCGCGCCGCCGCGATAGCGCTGCTGGCGCCTGGCGATCTCGTCGAGCTGGCGCCCGCGTTCGGCATCGAAGCTGCCGCTTTCCACCGCTCGGCGCGCCCAGGGATCGTCGTTCACCACCGTATGCGGCCCGCCGCCGGCGGCATCGCCCTCGACCACGGCGCCCAGCGCCAGCTCCGGGTAGCCGGTGGCGCCGATCTTGCGCACCAGCAGCACGTCGAGCTGCGCACCGAGCGCGCGCGCCACCTCGAAGGCGACCGGCACGCCGCCGCGCGGCAGCGCCAGCACCAGTGCGGGCTGGTCGAGCTTGTCGGCGCCGAAGCCCAGCTCCGCCAGGCGGCGGCCAAGGTAATGGCCGGCTTCGCGGCGATCGGCAAAGCACGGTGGGACTGACATTGCGCGCTCCCGGTTGGCTGGCCGGCAGGTTCCCGGCCGGAGCACCGCACGATGGTGCCCCACGGCCAATATAGACCTTGCCGCGGAAGGCGTCGGCGCAACCGGCGAGTTGCATTCATCCGCCGCCAACGTCTCACAAGGCACCGCGATTGGACGCGATTGCGCAACAGTGTGTTCAACGCAGGGGGGCTGATCGCGAGGCCCGGGCGCATTAGGATGGATGCGTTGCCAATCGCCGGCCCGTCCGGCCTTCGACGTACCGCAAAAATGACTTCGCAAGCCCACGCCCAGCATCCCGCCCAGCATCCCGCCCATCAATCCGACACCACTGAAGCCGCCAGCCTGAACGCGCCCGACATCCCCTTCGGCTCGCTCGAAGCCGCCGCGCTGGCCGAACTGCCGTACACCTTCCGGCCGTCCGGCACCTGCACCCGCTACTACAACGAATACTTCGGCTGACGCTTGCGCTAGCCGGCGTCCGGCGCCGCCGCGCCGGAACTCATGACACGCTCGCACAGGGCGGCCAGGCGCGCGGCCATGTCGCGCGCCGGGGCCGGCAGGTCCGGCTGCGCGTGCAGGCTCAGCTCGACGTCCGGCACCGCCGCCGGCCAGCCGCCCCCATCCAGCACCTCGTGATGCGCCGTGGCCAGCCGCCGCGGCAGCAGCGTGATGCCGAGCCCGTCCGCCACGGCGGCCAGTATGCTGGCCAGGCTCGCGCTGACAAAGGCGATGCGCCAGCGCCGCCCGCCGGCGTCGAGCGCGTGCGTCATCTCGCCGCGGTACAGCCCGCCGGCGGGAAAGGCCACCAGCGGCACCGGATCGCGCGCCACCGCCGGGCGGCTGCGGCTGTCGATCCAGCACAGCGGCTCGGGCCAGCTCGCCATGCCCGGCGCCTGCGCCACGCGCTGCTTGACCAGCACCAGGTCTAGCTCGCGGTCCTGGAAGCGCTGCCACAGCTCGTGGCTCATGCCGCTGGTCACTTCCAGGCGCACCCCGGGCCAGTCGTCGGCAAACCCGGCCAGCACCGGCGTCAGCGGCCGCGCGGCAAAATCCTCGGGCACGCCGATGCGGATCTCGCCCTGGCCGGCGCTCTGGCGCAACTGCCCGACCGCCTCGGCCATCAGCTGCTGCAGGCGGCGCGCGTAGCCCAGCAGCCGCTCCCCCTCCGGCGTCGTCACCACGTAGCGCCCGCCGCGGTCCAGCAGCACGCAGCCGAGCTGGTCTTCAAGCCGCCGCACCTGCTGGCTGACGGTCGACTGGGTCAGGTGCACGCGCTGCGCTGCGCGGGTAAAGCTGCCGCTTTCCGCCACGGCGACAAAACTCTGCAACAGCACGGGATCGAGTCGGGGGTCCTGCATGGCCGGCTTTCCATTGGGTTTTCCACTGCCGGCGATTTCATCATTTAATTTCCCAATCACCAAGCCCCCGCGTACAGTGTGCAGCCTGCCACCTGCCATGCCGCAAGACTTGCGAGCGTGGACTCACTTTTCGGGATCCCTGCGCAAACCATGACCACTCACCAGGAATTCATGCGAGAGGCCGTGCGCCTTGCCGCGGCCAATCGCAAACGCGGCGGTCGTCCGTTCGGTGCCGTGCTGGCCATCGACGGCCAGGCCGTTGCCACCGGCGTGAATGACATCGTGCACAGCCACGACCCGACCACCCACGCCGAAATGGAAGCGGTGCGGGCCGCGGCGCGCAAGCTGGGCCGTCCGGACCTGCGCGGCAGCGTGGTCTACGCCAGCGGCCATCCCTGCCCGATGTGCCTGGCGGCGATGACCATGGCCGGGGTGCAGGCGGTCTACTACGCCTTCGACAACAACGATGCCGCGCCCTTCGGCTTGTCCAGCGAGGCCGCCTACCAGGCGCTGCGCCTGCCGCTGGATCCGCCCCCGCTGCCGCTGACGCGCTTGCCGGTAGACCTGTCCGCCGCCCAGCTCTACGGCCCGCGCGCGCCGCACGCTCCGCGCGGCTGACATGGCGGACATGGCACAGGCGCCCGACCTAGCCGGCGCCGCGGCGTGCGCGCGCGGCGGCAGGGCCCCGGCGCGCTGGCTGGTGCTGGCCGCCGTGGCAGGCATCGGCCTGAACCTGCGGCCGTTCCTGACCGCGGTGGGGCCGCTCGCGCCGTCGATCCGCGCCGGCACCGGGCTCACGTACCAGGGCATGGCCTGGCTGACCTTGCTGCCGATGCTGCTGATGGGCGTGGGCGCGTTCTTCGGCCCCGCGCTGCGCGCCCGCCTGGGCGCGCGCAACGCGGTGCTGGGCGCGCTGGCGCTGCTGGGCGCGGGCTGCGCGCTGCGCCTCGGCGTGACCGACGCCGGCTGGCTGATCGCCTCGGCGGCGCTGTGCGGGCTGGGCGTGGCCGTGGTGCAGGCAGCCTGCCCGGGACTGGTCAAGCAGGAATTCCCCGGCCGCGTGGCCCCGGTGATGGGACTGTACTCGGCCGCGCTGATGGGCGGCGGCGCGCTGGGCGCGCAACTTTCTCCCTACGTGACGGCGCTGTCCGGCAGCTGGCGCGAGGCGCTGGCGCTGTGGGCGCTGCCGGCGCTGGCCGCTCTCGCGCTGGCCTGGGTGGCGCTGCCGCGCGCGCATCGCAACGACCGGCTGCCGGACCACGCGGCGGCGCGCAGCCAGTCCGCGGGCCAGTCCGCAGCCATTACGCGAACCCTGCTGCGCCGGCCGCGCACGTGGTTGCTGATGGGATGCTTTGGCGTGATGAATGGCGGCTATGCCTCGCTGGTGGCCTGGCTGGCGCCGTTCTACCAGGGCCACGGCTGGAGCGCACCCGCCAGCGGCACGCTGGTGGCGCTGATGGCGGTGGCGCAGGCCGGCGCGGCGCTGCTACTGCCGGCGCTGGCGGCACGGCGCGTCGACCGGCGCGCGTGGATGTTGCTGGCGCTGGCGATGCAGGTGACCGGCTTTGCCGGGCTCGCGCTCTGGCCCGACGCAGCGCCGTACGCATGGGCCGTGATCGGCGGCGCCGGGCTGGGCGGCTGCTTTGCGCTGTACCTGGTGGTGGCGCTGGACCACCTGCCCGACCCGGACAGCGCCGGCGCGCTGAGCGCGCTGATGCAGGGCGGCGGCTTCCTGCTGGCGGCACTGGCGCCGTGGCTGACCGCGATGCTGCAAGCCCATACCGGCGGCTTTGCCGCGGGCTGGTGGTACCACCTCGGCTGCGCCGCGCTGGTGGGCGTGCTGACGCTGCGCCTGAACCCGGCCAGCTTTGGCGCGGCCTACGCCGCGCCGGCGCCGGCGGCCAGGCCGTCGACGACAATCGACGACAAGCCCGTAAGCCCTCAATAGGTCTTGTAGGGCAGGAACTTGCCCGACATCTCGATGCGCACCCGATCCCCGTTGGGGTCGGGTTCGCGCTGCAGGTCCATGCGGAAATCGATCGCGCTCATGATGCCGTCGCCGAACTCCTCGTGGATCAGTGCCTTGAAGGTGGTGCCGTACACGCTGACCAGCTCGTAGAAGCGATAGATCAACGGATCGGTCGGCACCGCCGTTGGCAGCGAGCCCTTGTACGGCACCTCGCGCAGCCAGGCCTCGGCCTCGGGCGGCAGCCCGAAGATCTCCGCCACCGCGCGCGCTCCGGCCTCGTCGAACGTCATCTGGCCGAGGCACGCGGCCGTCGTCCATTCCTTGCTGCGGCCGACACGCTCGGCAACCTGCGCCCAGGTAATGCCGCGCCTGACCTTGGCTTCGATGATGAGATCGGTGACGTCGCTGCGGTTCATGCTGCCTCCATGGCTATGGCGTGGATGGAAGCCATGCGGAGCGCCACCGCCCATTGGCGGCAGGTTCAGCGAGTCAGCGCGGTTTCGACCGTGGCCGTGGCATCCGGCGTCTCCAGCTCCTGCGGCAGCGCAAACAGCGCAGCGGCGGGTGGCGACAGCCCCTGCAAAAACTGCAAGGCAAGCACGATGAGCATGATTGGCATGGCGCCTCCTTCAAGCACACGTGGCAGATTCCACTTCCTGGCCCGACCGGGTTCCGTCTGGCACTCCGTCTGGCACTCCGCCACGCGCAAGCTTCATGCCATTGGCGCAATGCCCCGGAGCGGCCGTACTCGCATCCCGCGCGCACCGTGACGAGCCAGCCCGGCACGCAGCGCGAGCCATGTTGAAGCATGCTGCACCGTCCCGGTCCCGGCAAGGACTGCAGGCAAGGCTTCGGCATCGGCGCCGGCCGTACCCATTTCTGCGTCAGAAGTGGCAGTGCGCCGGCCGCCCGGCCGACACGCTGGCGGCCTCCCGACGCACGCGCTTGCTTGCTAGGTTTATTTCCGATGTAACGTCACATTACGCCACCCGAGGGCTGGCCGCACCCATCCGCGGTGCCGCTCCGGCGTGCGGCGCCTTGCCGTACAAGGCTGCGCAGGCATCGCCAGGCAGCGCGCGCCCGATCGCGCCCGATTAAGCCCCATGTGAGACAGCCTTACAAGTGCAAGCACGCAGCGAGGGGGCCGGTCGCTACATTGAAGCCGTGTCCAACGCGATCCCGCCAGGAGCCCAGAAATGAAACGAGCCCTTTCCCTGGTCGTGCTGCTGTCGACCACGGCCGCACTGCTTTCCGCCTGCATCGTCGTGCCGCCGCGGGGCGGCCCGCCGCCCCGCTACCACCATCACTACGACCGGTATTGATCCCCTGGATTGATCCCCGGATTGAGATTGATGATCGCTTGCCTGATTGCCTGACCACCACCGCCCACAAGGAGCCATTCCATGAAACGCCAGCTCATGCTTGCAGCAGCCGTCCTCGCCACGGGCGGTGCCTTCGGACTCATCGCGCCCGCCGAAGCCCATCCCACGGCCGTCGCCCACGGCTATGGCCATCCGCCGCCGCCGCGCTATGAGCCGCATCCCGCCGCGCGCCGCGGCCAGGTCTGGGTGCCCGGCCACTGGGTCGGCGCTCGCGGCAGCTACGACTGGCGCCCCGGCTACTGGCAGGCGCAACGCCCGGGCCACCGCTTCGTGCCCGACCGCTGGGTGCGCGGACCGAACGGCTGGGTGATGCGCCCCGGCTACTGGACCCGCTGACTGACAAGGCCCGAAACCGGCTTGCCACCTTGTCTGATGCAGTTGGTGGCAAGCCGGGTGCAGACCGGTGCAGCAGCCTTCCCAGGTCTCATGCCGAGGGTGTAGCCACTCCTCATCCAGAAGCACTAGGCCATGCGCCCGAGCGCGTCATTAATCGTGCAGATATATTACGAAGCCCCGTATCAAGCTGCCGTTTCATTATTGCGCCACCTGCATGGGCGATATATTCCGTACACCCCACGATGGGGTTACCAATCCCTCTCACGAGGGCTTTGGATAATGCGATCTGTTTCAACGCTGCAACCAATTTAATTTCGGTTGTCACATCGGTGAAACTGCCCGGACCCGGCACCAGCGCGGCGTTTGCGGAACCTGGCATGGCGCATTTGGGTGAATTCTTAAAGGATTATGACGCGTCTGTCATTCCCACCCTGCCTCGTCCCAAATCCGCTCGCTTGCAATCCACTCAACCAGCCCATAAGATGAATTTAAGCCGATTTAGGAGCGAGAATCTTTCGGGTTCGGGTTCGGGTCAACCATCCAGCCATCGACAAGTTCCATCCAGAAGAACGGAACTGCCGGGGCATGGAAGCATGGGGGTCACACACGCGGTCAGGCACCAATGGTGGCTGACGTCCTGCACTGCCCTCCATACGCAAAGCGCCCCGCAGTCCGCTCCCGAGCAAACGGGGAGTGAAGTCGATGAACGCGTTGCTGATCGAGGAGCATCCGCTGCTCCGGCTCGGGCTGTTGCAGATGCTCGAGAACATCCAGGAATCCGCCCAGGTGGCAGCCATCGCGCCCGCGGACATCGCCAGGCTGGATAGCCGGCACCACCATGCAGACCTGCTCGTGTTTGGCATGCCCGCCGAATCCGGTCCGGGCTGGGCACAACTCGAACAGGCGCAGGCCGTGCTGCAGCCGCAGCGCGTGCTGATCCTGGCCGACGTACTGCCCTTGCACGTGCCCAATCCGGAAAGCGCCCGCGGCGTGTGCGGCTGCCTGCCGAAGACCGCTTCGCTGGCGGTAATCGAGGCGGCCATCCGCCTGGCCATCTCCGGCGTGCAGGGCCTGCTGTTCTCGGCTGAAACCGGGACCACGCCTTCCGCCTCGCGCTCGGCCATGCCGGCGGTGCAATCGCTCGCCTCGGCCGCGCCGCTGCCCTTGCCGGCGAACCTGCCCACCGAATCGCTTTCGCTCGCCTCATGCGCCAGCGCGCAGCGCAGCACGCCGCGCACTACCGTGGCGGTGCGCGACCTGACCGACCTGAGGCCCGGCCAGCCGTTGCCCGCGCCAGACGCCGCCGGCGCCATGCCGATCGGCGAGGAAGAACCGAGTTACGGCGAAGCGGAAATGCTCAAGATCACGCCGCGCCAGTACGAAGTGCTGGTGCTGCTGGCACGCGGCTATCCGATCAAGACGGTCAGCCGCATGCTGAATATCTCGGTGGCCACGGTGAAAAGCCACGCCTGCACGCTGTACCAGCGGCTCAAGGTGCGCAACAAGGGCGAGGCGGTCTACGCCGCCCTGCAGCGCGGCGCGACGCTGGAGTGGGTCAGCGGCGACGAACGTTTTTCGCGCGACAGCAGCGCGCGCCCGCTAGCCGCATCCCGTGGTGGCGACGCCGCATTCCAGGCCACCAGCACGGCGCTGTAACACCAGACTCTGCGCCGTACCCGCGCAAGACGGGCCGGCGCAGTGCCTGGATCTGTGGATCACAGGGGGTCAAACATGCCGGCACGCACTTTCATGCCGACCTTTTCGGTGTGTGTCGCCACGTGCGACCAACCTGAAGGCCTGCGGCACACGCTGCAATCGGTAGCCGATTCCACCATGCCGCCGCATCAGCTGATCGTCACGGACGACAGTCACGGCTACGACACGCGCGAAATGATGCGCCGCGACTATCCGGACATCACCTATCTGGAAGGTCCGCGCCGCACCAGGGCCGCAAACCGCAACCGTATATTGCCCGTTGCCACCGGTTCGCACGTGCTGTTCCTGGACGACCGCACGCGGCTGGGGCCAACCTTCCTGCAGCAGATGGCCGACTGCCTGGCTGACGACTACATGCACCGCACGGCATCGGGCTGCGCCACACCGCTGATCGTGACGGGCACGGACATGTGCCAGGGACAGCGCGGCAAGCCGCGCAAGGCAGCCTTTCTGGGCTACCCGTCTCTGGACTACAGCCATGGCGAGCGGCTGTGCTCAGTGGTGCTCCACAGCACCGTGTTCCCGCGCGAGTTGTTCGACCATATCCGCTTCTGCGAGCAGCTCGCGGCAGGCTACGAGGACTGCGAGTTCGCCAGCCGCGCGGTGTACGAGTTCGGCCACCGCATCGCGCTGGTACCAAGCGCGGTCAATCAGTACATGGTCTCCGTCGGCCATGACGAGGACACCGAGCCGGCCAGCGCGGCGTCGCGCCTGTACGTGACCTACCGCCGCCACGGGCGCAGCCAGCACCGTCCGGTCAGGGCGGCGCTGTTCCTGGCGGTGGCGCTGCCACATATGCTGGCGCGCAATGTGCGCCAGGCAGGCTGGCATGGCGCGGTGCCGGCGTGGGACACGACACGGAAATTGTGGGCGCTGCTGCGCGCCGACCGGCTGCCGCAGGCGCGCGGCGCAGCAGCCGGGACGAGCCTGCCGGGATCCATGGCCTGAGTGGCGCCGCGCAGGGTGCGCCAGCGTACCCGTTTCTGCGTCCCACTCCGGGATCAAACTAGCGCCGGTACGCCGGAAAGTATCCGCGCAGGTCCGCCAACTCCTGCTCGCCAGCCTTGCCACCGCCGCACAACGCGGCGTAGCGCTTGGGATCGACAATCAGGCGCTGGGTGCGGAACATCCGGGTGTCAGGCGAGAAGCCTCGCTTGAAGCGAAGCAACGAATCCTGCTCCCCGTTGCTCCCACGCCCCCCGCCCAGGTTCAGCACGCGATATCCGTGCTCGCGGCCCCATTGCCGCTGCGCGTGAATGAGCAGTTTCAGCGGCTGGCGATTCAGGGCGCGATCGTCGGCGCCATACAAGTGCCCCTGCAAGATGCCCGACGACGGCGCCACGGTAAGCAGCGCTGCGGCGATGGGCATGCCAGCCTCCTCGGCGACGAACAGCTTCAGCAGGTCACCGAGTTCATGGCGCAGTGTGTGGTAGTAGCGCTCATCAAAGTAATAGAATGCCGGTGCCCCCAGCCGCCGCATCGACGCGTTGTACATTGCGAGGAAGCTGCCCAGCGCGCCAAAGGACTCGTCGATGCGCACAGTGATACCGGCGCGCATGGCCCGGTTGATATCGCTGCGGTGACCATGCGCGGTGTCACGCCAGTGCGCGGCCTCGCTCTTGGTCAGGTCAATCGTGACCGTAGGGCCTTGATCCACCACCTCACCGACTGCGCTGTTCCAGCTTGAATTGAGGAGCGGATGCAAACGGATGAACCAGGACACGCAGCCATCGGCGCGCAACATGGCGATAGCCTTGCGCAGTGCGGCATCGGCAAAGTCCTGCCCGGCGCCCTCGCTCAGGAGCGGCCCGCCGTAGCCGTAGGGCGAGACGGCATCCCACTCCCCACAGCCAATGGCGCGCCTTACCAGCGGCAGCAGCAACTCGGCCTCACCGTCGCGGGCATATAGCGCCCCTGCGCTGCCACGGTCGCCGAACTCCGCCGCACGCGCCCAGCCGGGCATGTGGTAGCAGTCGTGACAGCGGCGCCGCAGCACCTCACCCCAGGCGGTGTCTGATGGAGCGAGCAGCTGGATCTTCATGACGTCACAGGTTGCGGTTCAGGCTGCCTGCCGGTCTGCACAGTTTGTCCTCCCACGCGAAAAAAACCTGGCGCACCAGCACGAAGGGACCCCACGGTGTCCAGCCGGATCAGCGTTGGCCGGTGCATCATCGCTGCATGGCGCCGGCGCAATCCCGAGCCGCATCGTGCATCGCCACGCCTTCCACGTCCTGCCTTGCTCCCGTCGGCAGGGTTGCACGAAGGACTACCTCGCGCACCACCCGCGCAGCCAGGGCAATCTCGGCCTCGGTCAGGGTGGGATGTACCAGCAGCATCAGGCTGCATTCACCCAGCAATCTGGCATTGGGCAACCGACACGGCGGACGCCAGCCAGTGTCATCGAACGCCTTCTCGAGATAAGCCTCCGAGCAGCCGCCCACATAGCAGGGTACCCCGGCTGCCTGGATCTCGGCCACGATGCGGTCACGGCTCCAGCCTTCCCTGAGCAACTCCGGGTGGACGAATGCATAAAACTTGTACCACGCAGGCCGGGCATCAGGTGGGCAGGCGGGCAGCCAGACTGCAGCGCATTGCCGAAGCGCGCCGGCAATGACCTCTGCATTGGCAGCGCGCTGCGCCGTCCATTGCTTCATGCGCGCAAGCTGTATGCGCCCGATCACCGCCTGCATTTCCAGCATGCGCCAGTTGGTACCGAAGGACTCATGCAACCACCTGAATCCCGGGGGATGCTGGCGCCCATAGACCGCATCCCAGTTCTTGCCATGGTCCTTGTACGACCACATGCGCAGCCAGAGGTCTCTTGCGCTGGTCGTCACCATCCCGCCCTCGCCGCCGGTGGTCATGATCTTGTCCTGGCAAAAGGACCAGGCGCCCACATCCCCAATTGCGCCAACCGAGCGCCCTTTGTAGCGCGCGCCATGTGCCTGCGCGCAATCCTCGATCACCTTGATGCCATGCTCGCGCGCCAACGCCATGATCGGGTCCATGTCGCAGGGTATGCCGGCCAGGTGCACGCAGATGATGGCTCGTGTCCTTGGCGTCAGCACCTTGCCGATCGTCGCTGCCGAAAGATTGCCACTCGCAAGCTCGACATCGGCAAAGACTGGCGTTGCACCCGCATTCACCACGCATGAAATACTGGCGATAAACGTGCGTGGCGTGACCACGACCTCGTCGCCTGGGCCAATGCCTAGCGCCTTCAGCGCGACATCGAGCGCAAGCGTCCCGTTTCCCAGCGCAATTGCATGCGGCGTCCCCACCCAACTGGCAAATTCCTCCTCGAACTCCCGGCATTCGGAGCCTGTCCAGTAGTTCACACGATTAGACAACAGCACCTTCTGGACGGCAGCCGCCTCGTCGGCGGTGAAACTTGGCCAGGGAGAAAAGCTGGTATCCAGCATGGTCGTCCACCTCAGCAATGGAAGTCGGAGCGGGTACTGCCGCGCAGGCCAGGTGTCAACTAAGCACCCGCTGGAATGCCATCATCTAACCAGACTTGCATTGGCACGTGAAGGCCACCATGTGGACTAGGACACTCAGATGAGGCGCCATGGTGAGGGCGCGCGCCGGCGCCCATTGCGTACGCAAGCCCACGTTGCGGTGTTGCAAGAGAAGCGCCAGCAACAATAATTGCTTCAGTCTGGAGTGGTGCCGAAGCACCCAGTCATGCTGACGGGCTGACGGGCTGACGGACGGGCCAACGGACGGGCCGACGGGCAAATCGGAAGCCATTGACAGAAGAAGCCTCAAGACAATGCAAAACCGTGTGCAGCCATTCTTGTTCGTTCCGCCAGTAGGGCATCCTTGTCGCAGCCTGGTCGCCACCAGGTCCCTGCACCCTGCGGTGCATGGAGGTTCCGGCAAATGACCAGGCTATTTTCGCGCTGGCTGATTGCGCTGCCCCGACGCCGCAAGGTCGCGCTCATGATATCGGCTGACCTGCTTGCGCTGCCGCTGTGCTTTGCTTTCGCTTTGTTCCTGCGCGTCGGCAATTTCGAGTTGCTGGCCCAGTACGGCATCACACCGCCGCTGATCATTGCGGCCTGCACGATTCCCGTGTTCTCGCTCAGCGGCCTGTATCGGACCGTCGTGAGGTATTTCGACCTGAAAGTCCTTTGGACGACTGGCACCAGCCTGGCCTGCATCATCGGGATCACCTATGCGCTGTCGTTCCTGGTGCACCTCGACCGGCTGCCTCGCACCGGCCTGCTGATCTACTGGTTCATCGCTTTCTCCTATGTCGTAATCTCCCGCTTTGTCGCGCGTGCATTGCTGATGCGCTCGCTCCAGTCCCGGCAGGTTCAGGCCGAGCCAGCGCCTCTGCGCATGGCAATATTTGGAGCCGGCGAGGCGGGCTTCCAGCTCGCCATCGCCATGCGATCCAGCCTGCGTCACAAGGCGGTCTGCTTCTTTGATGACGACTTCGCGCTCGAGGGCAAGATCTTTGCCGACCTCCCCGTCCATCACAGCAACCAGATGCGCGCGCAGATCCAGAAGTACGCGATCAATGAAGTCGTGCTGGCCGCGCCGACCCTGCCCATAGAACGCCGCCGCCAGCTTGTGGAGAAGTTGCACCACTATGCGGTCAGCGTGCGCACAGTGCCCACCCTGCTCGAACTGGTCGACCGGCAGATCACCGTGCAGTCCATCCGTGACATCAGCGTGGAAGACTTGCTGGGCCGCGACATCGTCCCCCCACGTGAAGACCTGTTCGCCAAGTGCACGCTACGCAAGACGGTAATGGTCACCGGCGCGGGTGGTTCCATCGGCAGGGAGCTATGCCGTCAGATCGCCACGCAGGGACCGCAGCGACTGATCCTGTTCGACCACTCCGAATATGCCCTCTACGCGATCGCAGAGGAGCTGCGGCAGCGCTATCCTGAACTGCAGATCGATGCCCGGATCGGCTCCGTCTGCGATTCCACCGCAATGTCCGCGGCACTGCGCGGCCAGCAGGTCGACACCATCTATCACGCCGCGGCTTACAAGCATGTGCCGCTGGTCGAAGTGAACATGCCGGAGGGCATTCGCAACAATGTGTTGGGTTCCCAGACCGTCGCCGACCTGGCGGATCATTTCGGCGTTCAGACCTGCGTGCTGGTTTCCACCGACAAGGCGGTCCGCCCTACCAATGTCATGGGCGCAAGCAAGCGGATTGCAGAACTCGTTTTCCAGGCTGCCGCCGCCCGCCCCAATACGAGAACTACGTTCTCGATGGTGCGCTTTGGTAATGTATTGGGCTCATCCGGGTCGGTGGTGCCGCTGTTCCGCAAGCAGATCCGCGCGGGCGGGCCCATCACGATTACGCATCCGGATGTCATTCGCTTCTTCATGCTGATCCCCGAAGCGGCACAGCTGGTAATACAGGCCGGCGCGATGGCCAAAGGTGGCGAAGTGTTCGTGCTCGACATGGGCAAGCCGGTCCGCATCATCGACCTTGCCCGCACAATGATCGAGATGTCCGGGTTGGTGGAAAAGACGCGCAAGAACCCTGCCGGCGACATCGAGATCAAAGTCGTAGGGCTGCGCCCGGGCGAGAAGCTTTTTGAAGAGCTTTTGATCGGCGGCGAGGTGACGGCCAGCGGTCACGAGCGCATCATGTGCTCGAACGAACCGTTTCTCGAAGCCGCAGAGTTGCAGGCGAAGCTCCAGCGCCTGCTCGCAGCCTGCGACACCCGCGACGAGCTGGAGATCCAGATCGCCGTACAGAGCCTGGTCTCCGAGTACACCCCCTACAGCTCTCTGGATTCGCCCGCCCGCAAGGTGCTGGCACCCGCACCGCCGCCGTTGCGCGGCGTTACATCGCGCCGGAACCCGTCCCCGGAAGTCGGCGTGGACCTGCAGCCCCCAACATTGTCCAATCCGAGCGAGGCTGGCTGAAGGCGGCCGGCCAGGTGCCCGGGACGGCGACGCAGTAACCCAATTGCCGAGCCAGGTCCTGCACGGCCCCGTGTGGCTCGGCACAGCTGAGCGCGCGCCTGGTCCGAGGGCCATGCATTTCCGAGCGTTCCGAGCGTCAGGCAGGGTGGTGCTGCGCGGGTCTGGTGCGTGCAGAGCGCACGCGCCAGCCGTCAAGCCTGCCTGCGGCTATCCGTGCTTCGTGGAGAACGCACGCGGCATCGTTGGCTTGCGACGTGCCTGACATCATCCGTCATGACGCCACGACACTGTTCGCCGCACTGTCGAAGATCCAGTACGGCGCCCGATGGACAAAGCCAGGGATTCCGACGCTATTTCGCCTTGTTGTCGGAGACATGAAGCATGGTTTGCCCATGCAAACGGCTTCCACTGTGTTCCTGGTCCAGTTCCGGTTCTCGGGCCGATGGCTGGACACGATGATCCCCGTCCTCCTTGAAGCGCCCGAGAATGTGCCGTGCCAGGTGTGGCGCCGCATACTTCGCGCCATAGACGAAACGCAGTGCGGGCCCGAAGCTCAGCGCAGCCGCGGGTCCAACCACGTACAGGTCGCGTAGATTGGTTTCGAAATTGCGCGTCAGGCTTGGCGCGCCGCAAACGAGTGAGAGCGAATCCTGAAGCTCCTGGGAGAGGAAGGAATGCCTGGCCATATCAATCTTGAACCCTGTGGCCAGAACAACATGATCGGCACTGATTCGGGACACATTATTCGCGCTCGAGACCTGCAGGACTACCTGACCGTCCCTGAGTTCGGCATCCCTGATTTCGCTCTGGGTCCGGATATCAACCTTGCCCTCCACGCGATCGCGCAGCCACCACGCCCCAGACGGTGCCCAACCCGTGTCGAGCAACCTCTGGCGGCGCTGGAGATCCATCATGTGGAAGAAGGCGGGGTGCTCGGACAACAGGAAGGACATCAAAAGCACACTTGGACTATTGGAATCCCAACCACGTCCCAGGCCGACGCGCCCTCGGAGCAGCCTTGTGACACCACCGCCGGAGACACGCGGCTCCCTGCCCCAATTGATCTCGCCGCGCACAAGCAGCCGAACCCGAGCTCCGAGTTCGCCAAAAAGCGCAGCCAGCCCGATTGCCGACTGGCCCCCGCCGACAACAACGATACTCTTGCCTTTCGCCCAAGCCAGGCTTCCGAACTCGCCGGAGTGGACCACGTAAGGCTTCGGCATGGCCTGCAGTGCCGGGGGCACCTGCGCGAATCCTTTCAGGCCCAGGGCGACTACCACGCGCCGCGCCGCCATGGCGCTGCCATCGCTCAGAAGCAGCCGGTAGAGCCCCTCCTTGCGGTGCATGTCGACAACTTCCACCGGGCGCACATGACTGACCAGTCGCGACTGAAACCACAGCCCATAGTCCACGAAGAGTTCCAGCGGCACGCGCAATCCGACCTGTCGGTACGCGACGCGATTACGACGGCAATATTCTTCCAGCGTATAGCCTTTCCACGGCGCGTAGAGATTCGAGGCAAACGGTTCCGAGCGCAAGAGCATCCCCGGCGGCATGAAATTTCTCCAGGCATGCATTGGTTCCCCGAGAATCTGATTGGGCACGCCGGCCTTGCTCAGATAGGCCGAAACCGACAGACCATAGGGGCCGGCCCCGACAATAACCGTATCCGTGGATGAGAACATTATTGCTCTTCCCTTTTGAGTTTTCCTGGCGGTTGCGAAGCCGCGCCTTCCGGAGCAGCGTTGCGCGCCATGCAGCCGTCGTCGGTTGCTTCGATCACGCGCCCAGCCAGATTACGGCAGTCTGAAACCTGCCCTCCGGTGCATCGGTACGGACCCGCACACTCCTTTTCGATCACAGCGGCGCCCCGACTTTGGCATGACCAGTGGCGCGGCAGAACGTGGCCTCGGCCACATTTGCTGCTTCACACAACGAGCCGATTTTGGTGAGATAAGACTCAGAGCGGAAATTCGGAATCCGTCGGACGGCGGCAATGAACTCCTCTGCGTGACAGACTGGACGGATCGATCATGAAGCGCTTGTTTGACATTGTGTTCGCCTCCATGGCATTGCTTGTGCTGGCAATACCGCTGCTGCTCCTGGCGGGTGCCGTGCGCTGGAAGCTAGGCAGTCCGGTGCTGTTTCGACCGACGCGGGCGGGCCTGGACGGCAGGCCATTTCGGGTTGTGAAGTTCCGAACCATGACGGATGAGCGAGGCCCGGATGGCAATCTCCTGCCGGACAACGACAGGCTCACGCCGTTCGGCAGATTCCTGCGCCGCGCCAGCCTCGATGAGCTACCCCAGTTCTGGTGCGTCCTGCTGGGGGACATGAGTGTCATTGGCCCACGCCCGCTGCCAATGAAGTATTTGCCGTGTTACTCACCCGACCAGGCTCGCCGCCTTCTGGTCCGCCCCGGCATATCCGGGTGGGCACAGGTGAACGGGCGGAACACCCTGACCTGGGAAGAGAAATTTCGCCTGGACACCTGGTACGTGGACCACCACTCTTTCTGGCTGGATCTGAAGATCCTCTTGCGCACGGTAGGCACCGTTGTCGGCCGCCAGGGCATTAACGCAGCAGGGGACATCGAGGTACCGACGTTCACAGGCAGTCCCGGTGTTCAGCATGCGGCGAGCGTGCCCCGGCCCGCTGCGAACGAAGACGTTCCGATTCACATCGCATGATGACTCTTCTCGTGCTGAATGTCACATTCCCGCTCGCGGTACAAGAGGCGTGTCGCCACTTCGTGAACTTGCGCACGTATCGCGCTGCTTTCGGGCAGGCCATTCTGATTAGATGACATATGTCAGACATTGAGCGTGGGCATCGGGTGCAGCAGGCGTCCGCGCGGTCGGCAAGCCACGACTCAAGGCAGCAGAAAACAAAATGCCGGTATACAGGCACTATTCCAACGAAAACGGCCGAAGGCCTGCATGACGGGGCCTGCTGGGCTACGACAGGGTCATTGTGACTGGAATGGCATTGGGGTGAACATGAACGTTCTGCTGACGTGCATAGGTAGAAGGCGCTACCTGGCGGAGTATTTCAAGTCGGAGCTGAATGGCGCCGGCCTGGTGCTTGGAGTGGACATGAATGGCGGCGCGCCGGCTGCGAGCGCGTGCGACAGGTTTTTTTTGGCGCCCGGGCTTGATGCGGATAACTACATCGACTTCCTGCTCAACCTGTGCAGGGTGCATCGGGTCTCCGCCATCCTGTCCCTGAATGACCTGGAACTTCCGCTCCTTGCGGCGAACGCACAACGGTTTCGCGAGATCGGAACGATACCGGTGATCTCGTCGACAGAGGTGGTGAATCTGTGCGCGGACAAGTTCCTGACTGTGCAGTTTGCCGAATCTATCGGAGTATCGACGCCGCGCAGCTATGCCACGCTGGAGAGCGCCGAAGATGCAATTTCGGCGGGAACCGAGATTTTCCCACTGGTGGTCAAACCCCGCTGGGGCAGCGCAGGTTTTGGCATATTGTTCGTCGAGAACCTCGACGAGCTTCGCTTCGCCTATGCCTACTGCCAGCGGATGTGCAGGAAATCGGCTTTTGCCAGGCTGGGACAGCCAGATGCGGCGGTGATGATCCAGGAATGGATCTCGGGCCAGGAGTACGGACTCGATATCTTCAACGACCTTGAAGCGAGGCCGGTCGGATTTGCCGTGCGCAAGAAGCTGTCGATGCGCGCGGGAGAGACCGATCGCGCGATCACGGTCGAAAGCGGGCCTTTCGACGACATCGCCACGCGCATCAGCCATGAACTGGGACATATCGGCAATGTCGACTGCGATGTGATCGAGCGCGAAGGGCGCCAGTATCTCCTGGAGCTGAATCCAAGATTTGGAGGCGGCTACCCCTTTACCCATCTGGCGGGAGCCAACCTGGTAAGAGTGCTGCTGAATTGCGTGCGCGGGCAGCACGGCCAGGAAGTCCACTATCAGGCCGGCATCGAACTGTTCAAGTGCGCCTACCTGGCCAGGGTCGGCGAACTGGCGGAGCAGCATGTTGCCATGGAAGCATCAGCCGGCTAACGGCATGGAAGGAATCGATGAACAGCGCGAATGGGATTGCCAGTGCCGCGACGGACCTGGTGCGGCCGACTTCCGACCCCAGCCGTCAAGGGGATGCTGACCACCACCCCGGACTAAATGCTCCAGCGGCGAGCGGAGCCACTGCTCCCGTCAGGCAGGTCGCTGACACGGAGGTTGCGGGTAACGCGGCACAAGCCCGCTACCGCCAGCTCTGCAATACTGCGAATATTCCGCTATTTAGTCAGGCGTGGTGGCTGGACGCCACCGCCGGCCCCGGGAACTGGAGCGTAGCGCTGGTCGAGCGCGGCGGTCAGATAGTCGCAAGCCTGCCCTACGCCCCCCGGCGCATGTACGGGTTTTCAGTCATTGCCCAGCCGGCACTGGCCAAGATGTCCGGACCGTGGCTGGCCCCGATGGATGGCAAGCCGGCGAGAGTGCTGGGCCAGCAGAAGGAGTTGATGGACGATCTGATCGGGCAGCTCCCGCGGTTTGACCATTTCCAGCAGCACTGGGATCCCGGCCAGACCAATTGGCTGCCCTTTGCCTGGAAGGGGTTCCGTCAGACCACCAAGTACACCTACGTATTCGATGACCTGTCGGATCCGGAAGCGCTCTGGAATGGCATGCAGCACAACATCCGAGCCGAAATCCGCAAGGCGGGCTCCCGCCATGGTCTTCAGGTGCGCGACGACCTTGGCATCGACGAGTTCATCAAGCTGAACCGGCAGGTCTTCTCCCGGCAACGCATGGCGATACCCTACACGGACGACTTCGTGCGCCGCCTTGACGCCGCGTGTGCGGCGCGAGGCGCACGCAAGTTCTTCATTGCCGTGGATAAGGAAGGCCGTCGTCATGCCGGCGTCTATCTGGTCTGGGACGGGCGAGTCGCCTATTACCTGATGGGCGGCTCAGATCCAGTGCTCCGGACCAGTGGCGCGACCAGCTTGTGCATGTGGGAAGCAATCCGCTACGCCTCGGGCGTGGCGCGCACGTTTGACTTCGAAGGGTCGATGCTGGAGCCGGTCGAGCGCTTTTTCAGGGCATTCGGCGCCAGACAGCAGCCTTACTTCTTTATCCAGAAGACCCCCTCGCGCATCCTGCTGACATACCTGTACCTGCGTTCGCTCCTCAATCCCTGAGGGATTGCTTGTTGTGGCAGTGCCTATTGCGTCGACGCGCGTTGCGCTCAGGTCGCGCCGATCCGTAGCAGCTGCGCGTGGATTCGCGGCAGCTCCGATCCCCCATTGCTCGCATTCCGGGAATGCCACCTTGCCAGCATCCGTGCGGTTTCGCACATTGCTGGCCTGTCGCGCACCGCACGCGCGATGGCGTGGTACGGCCTCAGTCGAATGGACGATACCCGTTGGAACGATGTTTCCTTCAATTGCCAATCGCTAGTCTGAAGGCTCCCCGGCACGCCGCGACGAGTACCGGCGCTGGGACGCGCCCGATCGCAGGTGTATGTGCAGCAATGTGTGTGGGTGACAACAATGCCCACATATCCGGCGGTCGGCGAATTTCTACAATCGGAGCACGGTTCATCAGTTCAGCGCTGTCACCTCGCAAGTCAGTCCGATTCGATCGGCTTCAACCACAAACCTTCTGATTCCATCATGTCGAGCCCAATCGCCAAAGATCTCATCGAACGGATCAAGAACAGGGAGTCCATTATCGGCATCGTCGGCCTGGGCTATGTCGGGCTGCCCCTGATGCTGCGCTACTGCGCAATCGGTTTCCGTGTGTTGGGTATCGACATCGACGAGGGCAAGGTTGCCAAGCTCAACGCCGGCCAGAGCTATATCGAGCATATTCCCGCACGCAGCATCGCCCGTGCCCGCGAGACCGGGTTCGAGGCCACTACGGATTTCGAGCGTGCCGGAGAGTGCGATGCCATCATCCTGTGCGTGCCGACGCCGCTCAACAAGCATCGTGAACCCGACATGAGCTTTGTCATCAACACCGCGGACGCCATCAAGAAGTACCTGCGCGCCGGACAGGTGGTGTCGCTGGAAAGCACCACCTACCCCGGCACGACCGAGGAGGAACTGCTGCCTCGCATGCAGGAAGGCGGGCTTGAGGTGGGCGGCGACATCTTCCTGGTCTATTCGCCGGAGCGCGAAGACCCGGGCAATGGCAAATTCGAAACGCGCAGCATTCCCAAGATCGTCGGTGGCCAGACGCCGGTCTGCCGCGAGGTCGGTATGGCGCTGTACGAAGTGGCGATCGACCGCGTGGTGCCGGTCAGCTCGACCAAGGCCGCCGAGATGACCAAGCTGCTCGAGAACATCCATCGTGCGGTGAACATCGGCCTGGTCAACGAAATGAAGATCGTGGCCACGCGGATGGGCATCGATATCTTCGAAGTGGTCGACGCCGCTTCAACCAAGCCATTCGGTTTCACCCCTTACTATCCCGGGCCGGGCCTGGGCGGGCATTGCATCCCCATCGATCCCTTCTACCTTACCTGGAAGGCGCGCGAATACGGCTTGCACACCCGCTTCATCGAATTGTCCGGCGAAGTCAACAAGGCCATGCCGGAGTACGTGGTCAGCCGGCTGGTGGACGGACTGAACCAGCAGGGCAAGGCACTCAAAGGCTGCCGGGTGCTGGTGCTGGGCATTGCCTACAAGAAAAACGTCGATGACATGCGCGAGTCGCCCTCGGTCGAGATCATGGAACAGATTCGCGCACGCGGCGCGACGGTCGCATACAGCGACCCGCACGTCCCGGTGTTTCCGAAAATGCGCGAGCACTATTTCGAGCTGTCGAGCGTGCCGCTCGACGGCGAATCGCTCTGCGGCTTCGACGCCGTGGTGCTGGCCACCGATCACGACGCCTTCGACTATCTTCTCATCCGCCAGCATGCGAAGCTCCTCGTCGACAGCCGCGGAAAGTATCGCGCGTCATACGCGAATGTTGTCAAGGCCTGAGCACATGGGAGCGCTAGCGTGAAACGATTCGCACTGATCGGAGCGGCCGGCTACATTGCGCCACGCCACATGACCGCCATCAAGGATTCGGGCAATGAGCTCGTGTCGGCGTACGACATCAACGATTCAGTTGGCATCCTCGACAGCATTTCGCCACAGAGCGAATTCTTCACCGAATTCGAGCGCTTCTATGACCATGCCTGGCGCCTGCGGCGCCAGCCGGGCGCAGCGCTGGACTACATCTCCGTCTGCTCGCCGAACTACCTGCACCAGTCGCATATCTCTGCCGGCCTGCGCCTCGGATGCGACGTGATCTGCGAGAAGCCGCTGGTCCCGACACCTGCATTGCTCGATGAGCTCGCGCTCGTCGAACGCGAGACCGGCAGGCGCGTGTTCAATATCCTGCAGCTGCGCCATCACCAGGCAATCCTCGCGCTCAAGGAGAAGGTTGCGTGCGAGCGCAACGGGCACAAGCACGAGGTCGACCTGACATACATCACCTCGCGCGGAAAGTGGTATCTGGAAAGCTGGAAAGGCGACACGCGCAAATCCTTCGGCGTGGCCACGAACATTGGCGTGCACTTCTATGACATGTTGCACTTCATCTTTGGCAGCCTGCAACGCAATGTGGTGCACTATGGCACGGACAACAAGGCTGCAGGCTACCTCGAATACGAGAATGCGCGCGTACGCTGGTTTCTATCGATCGATGCCAATGACCTGCCTGCCACGGTGAAGGGCAAGAAGACGACCTATCGTTCGATCGCCGTGGACGGTGCCGAGATCGAGTTTTCGGAAGGCTTCACCGACCTGCACACCACCAGCTACCGGGAGATACTCGCGGGCCGGGGCTACGGCCTGGACGACGCGCGTCACTGCGTAGAGACGGTCAGCACAATCCGTTCCGCACGCGCCACGGCGCCCAGCGACAACGAGGGCCATCCTTTCCTGCAGCAACTTCTTGCATGAGGCTGTGATGACGGACCAGGTACACCCATCGGCCATCGTCGACGCGGGAGCCCAGATCGGCGAAGGATCGCGCGTCTGGCATTTTGTCCATGTCTGTGCCGGTGCGCGCATCGGCAGGCATTGCTCGCTCGGCCAGAACGTGTTCGTCGGTAACCGCGTCGTCATCGGCGACCACGTCAAGGTGCAGAACAACGTCTCCGTCTACGATAACGTCACGCTGGAGGACGGCGTTTTCTGCGGCCCCAGCATGGTGTTCACCAATGTCTACAACCCTCGCTCGCTGATCGAGCGCAAGAACGAGTACCGCGACACGCTGGTGAAGCGGGGCGCGACCCTGGGCGCCAATTGCACCATCGTCTGCGGCGTCGTTATCGGCGAATATGCGTTCGTCGGCGCAGGCGCCGTTGTCAACAAGGACGTACCTGCCTATGCGCTGATGGTCGGCGTTCCCGCACGGCAGGTCGGCTGGATGAGCGAATTCGGCGAGCAGCTTGACCTGCCAGTGCGCGGCGAGGGCGAGGCCGTCTGCCGGAATAGCGGGCAGCGCTACGTCCTGGACGGCGCAACACTGCGCAAGGCCGCAGACTGAGGCAGTGACCAGTCCCCTCCGCATGCCGTCTGCACAGGAAATCAGCCATGATCGAGTTCATCGACCTCAAAGCGCAGCAAGCCCGCATCAAGCACAGGATTGACACCGGCATCCAGCGCGTGCTGGCGCACGGCCAGTACATTCTCGGTCCGGAGGTCGAGGAGCTGGAGCAGCGGCTTGCGCACGATACCGGCACCCGGTACTGCATCAGTTGTGCCAACGGCACGGACGCACTGCAGATTGCCCTGATGGCGCTGGGCATCGGGCCCGGCGATGAGGTCGTCATGCCCGGCTTTACCTATATTGCCACCGCTGAGACCGTCGCCTTGCTGGGAGCGAAGCCGGTCTATGCGGACGTGGATCCGCGCACCTGCAACCTGGATCCCGCGGCGCTCGAGGCGGCGATCACCGACCACACAAGGGCCATCATCCCGGTCAGCCTGTATGGACAGTGTGCCGATTTCGACATCATCAATGCCATTGCCGCGCGCCACGGCTTGCCGGTCATCGAGGACGCTGCGCAGAGCTTCGGTGCCACCTACAAGGGCCGCAGTAGCTGCAATCTGTCCACGATTGCCTGTACCAGCTTCTTTCCCAGCAAGCCACTAGGCTGTTACGGGGACGGCGGAGCGATCTTCACCAACGACGAAGACCTGGCCAAGGCGATGCGCCAGATCGCCCGTCATGGCCAGGACCGGCGCTACCACCATGTCCGCGTTGGCGTGAACAGTCGCCTGGATACATTGCAGGCGGCCATCCTGCTGGCAAAGCTGACGATCTTCGATGAGGAGGTCGAGCTACGCCAGCAAGTGGCGGCGCGGTACGGAGAACTGCTGCGCCAGGGGGGGTTCGAGGCCACGCCGCATGTCGAACCCCACAACCTCAGCGTATGGGCACAGTACACCATCCGTGTCCCGGATCGCGATTCCTTGCAGGATGTGCTGAAAGCCACCGGAATCCCCACTGTCGTGCACTATCCGTTGCCGCTGAACCGGCAGCCCGCAGTAGCCGCCTGCGAGGCCCGCCTGCCGGTCGGCGACGCGCTGGCGCGTGAGGTGTTGAGCCTGCCGATGCATCCGTACCTCGACATGGCAAGCCAGCAGGCTATCTGTTCAGTGATTCTCCGACATGCCATGTGCCAGCCAGAGCGAGTCGTGCCTTGAACAAGCAGGCGCTCGCCGTGGACCCCGGCACGGCGGAGAAACCCCGTGTCGGCAGAAGCATTGGCGTGCTGGTCAGCGGGCAGGCCGCCGCGCAGATACTTACGCTGGCGGTCTCGCCAGTTCTGACGCGCCTCTATTCTCCGCAGGATTTTGGCGCCGTGGCGGTCTTCGCGGGCCTGCTCGCGTTCTTCGGCGTTGTCGCCTGCCTGCGCTATGACTTGTCGATCGCCCTGCCCGCCAGCGATCGCGATGCCGAGAACCTGGTGGCCTTATGCCTGCTGTGCGTGGCGACGACCAGCGCGCTTTGCGCGCTCGGCGTGCTGTTCTTCGGCGAATCGCTGATCCTGACCCTTAACTGGTCAATCGACGCCAGCGCTCTCTGGCTGCTCCCCTTCGGCGTTGCTTCGGTCGGCCTCTACACTGTGATCGAGCGATGGATGGTCCGGATGCAGTATTTTGGCCAGCTGGCGCAGACCAGGCTGGTGCGGTCCGTGATCGCAAACCTGGTGCAATTGGGCGGCTATGGTTTCGGCGTCCTGGCCTTGATGGGTGGGACGGTAATCGGACATGGCGCCGGCGGACTGTTCTATGCGATCAGGGAAATCCGCCGCAGGCGGGGCGGCAACGTGAAGCTGATCCGCATCGTGGCCCTTGCGCGCCGCTACAAGGATTTTCCGCTGTACTCCACCTGGACAGCCACATTCAATGTGGCGGGCGTGCACCTGGTGCCGCTGATCTTCTCGGCGTTGTTCGGCGCTGCCGTAGTCGGCCACTTTGCCTTCGCGCTGCGCATGGTATCGGCGCCGATCTCACTGATCGGCGCGGCGATCGGTAGTGTTTTTTTCGCCCAGGCGCCGGCCGCCATGCGGGCCGGTCGCCTGCCCGAGGCGGCCGAGGCGCTGCGCCGGAAGCTGGCCAATGCCGGCGTTCCGGCACTGGTGCTGCTTGTTTGCGCCGGGCCGGACCTGTTCGCGGCCGTGTTCGGCGAACGGTGGCGCATGGCCGGCCACTATGCGCGCTGGATGGCTCCCTGGATCTATTTCCAGTTCCAGTTCTCGCCGCTCTCCTGCCTCCCTGATGTGATGGAACTGCAGAAGATGGAACTGATCGCGCAGTTCAGCACCTTTGCGATTCGTCTTGCCACGCTGGCAGTTTGTTACGGATTCAGCGTTCCGGCGGACCCCAGCATTGCCGTTTTCTCCGCAGTGAGCGCCGTTGCCTATCTCGGGATGCTTACCCTGTTCATGTCGCGAGTGGGGGTGAGGCTCAAGACAATGGTGACGCACGATGCGGGGCGCTTGCTGGTCTTCTGCGCCTGGGCACTGCCTTCGATACTGCTGTTCAGCGGCGAACCCGACTGGCGGACCCTGGTTTCTGCCGCTTACTTCCTGGCCCTGTCTGCGTTCTGGATGCGGCGCACGCTGCGCCCGACGCGAACTGACGATGAACGACGGTAGCCTCGATCCGCTAGCGGACCAGACATCTCTGTGCCGGATGCATGTCGTGGCGTTGTAGACGGAGTTTCAAGTGCAAGTTGCTAACGTAGCCCACCTCACCTCGGTTCATCCGCGCTACGATGACCGCATCTTCCTCAAGCATTGCCGTAGCCTGGCGGCCAACGGCTATCGGGTCTCGCTGGTGGTGGCCGACGGCGAAGGGGATGAAAGCCGGGACGGGGTTTTCATCACCGATGTCGGCGGCTCGGCGGGGCGCTTAAACCGCGTCTTCCGGACCACGACACGCGTGCTGCGCCGGGCGCTCACGCTGAATGCCGACGTCTACCACCTGCACGACCCCGAGCTGATTCCCGTTGGCTTGAAGCTGAAGAAGATGGGTAAACGCGTCATCTATGATTCGCATGAGGACGTGCCCCGCCAGTTGCTCAGCAAACCCTACCTGGGGCCGAGGCGATTGCGCGCGCTGGCGGGTGCCTTTGCCATATACGAGAGACGTGCCTGTCGCGAATTCGACGGCATCGTCGCGGCTACCCCCTTTATCAGGGACAATTTCCTGCCGATCAATCCTCGCACCGTCGACATCAACAATTACCCGATTCTCGGCGAACTTGGCGGCCCGGTGCAGTGGGAATCCAAGCGAGCGGAAATCTGCTATGTCGGCAGCATCAGCTCAACTCGCGGTATCCGCGAGACTGTCATGGCGCTCGAGCAGGTGCAATCCGCGGCGCGACTGAATCTGGCCGGCCGGTTCGGCGACCAGGCACTGGAATCGGAGGTGAGGGCGGCCAGCGGCTGGTCCCGCGTCAACGAACTCGGCTATCTGGACCGGGACGGGGTGCGGGGCGTGCTGGCGCGGTCGGTGGCCGGCCTGGTGACGCTGCACCCGCTCATCAATTTTCTCGATGCACTGCCCGTGAAGATGTTCGAGTACATGGCGGCCGGGATCCCGCCCATTGCCTCCAATTTTCCGCTCTGGCGCGAAATCGTCGAGGAAAGCGAAAGCGGCCTGTGCGTGGATCCGCTGGATCCGAAGGCAATCGCCAATGCCGTCGACTATCTGGTGACGCATCCCGATGAGGCGCGCCGCATGGGCGAGAACGGCCGCCGCACCGTGACCAGGAAATACAACTGGGCGAACGAGCAGGACAAGCTGTTTCATTTCTACGAGCGGATCCTGGCCTAAGTGCGTGGCCGGTTCGCCGCTTCAGCGACTCGGCCGAGGAATGGCTTTGGCTTCGGGCTTGCGCATTGTCCGGTGTGGGCTGGCTCACGCACTGCGCTATCAAAGTAGCGGCAAATTTGATTAGATGGATGGAGCGCGAGCGGATATCCGTGGCTGAGCCTTGCATCCGGAAAGGCTAGATCCACCGCTTGCCTGGGGGGCAGACTTTCACTGGCTGATGGACTGCAAGGGGACGGCGATCCGGAATCCGCAATGACGACTAACAGGGAGGCGGCAGAGCGGTCATGAAGCACGGCAACCTCTCGCTCTTTGGCAGCGTAGTCTTCCTCACGCTCTTTCCGGGCTATTTCTACTACCACACCGCGGTGGCCGGCGCCTTTTTTCCGCCGGTGCTGGGTGGCTTCTTCGGCCCCATGTCGGTAGTCCTCGGCATCCCGCTGGTGATTTTCGGTTTCGGTGCACTGGTACGCGGGCGCGAGCCGACTCTGTTTATCGATCGT
Source organism: Cupriavidus sp. IK-TO18 (assembly GCF_015549295.1). Classification (NCBI taxonomy): domain Bacteria; kingdom Pseudomonadati; phylum Pseudomonadota; class Betaproteobacteria; order Burkholderiales; family Burkholderiaceae; genus Cupriavidus; species Cupriavidus sp. IK-TO18. Next base: position 35,930 of record NZ_JADGMP010000014.1, on the reverse strand, counting down.
GCTTTCGTTCTGTATGTGCTCTTTGTCCTGGCATGGTCAAGCCTGCACTACCTGCTTGGTACAGGAGTGCAGGAGTCCTTCGACTTCTATATGTATAACCTCAGCACGATACTCATGTGGCTGGTGGTCTACATGTCGGTAAGGAACCTCGATCTGAACGAGAAGTGGCTGCGTTGGATAATATCTATTTCACTGCCCGTATTCCTGGCCATCGCCGCGTGGAACTCGAATGGCCAGTTCTACGATACAGAGAAGATTGCCGGTGACGCCGTGCGGGTTTCCGGCTATCAGGGATTGGCCCGTTCTGCCGCCATTGCCGCCCTGGCAGCGCTCGCATTGCATCGCGGATTGCGTGCCGCACTGGTGGTAGTGATTGCCGTACCGCTGTTGTTCCTGCTCGGGGCGCGCAGCGAGTTCATGGCCTTCCTCGTCGTAGCCGCAGTTCTCTTCGGGCTTCGGGACGGCGCATCGCGGACCACGCTGGTCTGGGTTCCGCTTGGCATAGCCGGACTCGCCTATCTGGCTGTCAGCTTCCAGGTCTTCGAAGGCAGCTCGCGCATCCTCCAGCTTCTGGAGATCAGGGAATCGACTTCCTATCAGGCAAGAAACGAATTGCAGCAGTACGCGGTCAGGACAATCGCAGAGCATCCGCTGCTCGGCAGCTACGCTTCCCAGTTGTATCTCGGCGAGATCGGGAGCTACGCGCACAACGCGCTCTCCGCGTGGGTCAGCTTCGGGCTGGTGGGCTTCCTGGGCTTCGTACTCTTGCTCGGCTATGCATTGGTGCAATCAGCCAGGCTGGCCAGGAAGGGCTACGCCGCGAATCCGGAAGTTGCGCTCGCGCTGGCATTCAGCGTCTATACCGTGACCTTGGCGGCCACCGCCAAATCCGTCAACGACCCGATTTTCGCCTTGGCATGGGGCGCGATGGCCTGCGCACTGCGCAAGCGCGAGCGGGCGGGCAGCCGGCCTGCGCTTGCGCGGTGCCCAGGTCAGCAAGCTGCGCGATCCTGACAGGTATCCGCCAGTCTGGTCACCAGGCAAGGCCTGTACAGCGGCAACTGATATTCATCGATGATTGAGGCGTATGGACATCAATCAGAGCAAATACAGGGAGCTCTGCGAGACCGAACTTTCAATCCCGCTGTCCAGCCGGGCCTGGTGGCTTGACGCGACGGTCGGGGCCGACCGCTGGAGCGTGGCCCTGGTGGAGCGGGCAGGAAAGGTAATCGCAGCCATGCCCTACGTCAAGAAGACAAGGTATGGCTTTGTCATCCTTACCCAGCCTCCCGCCGGAAACGGATTGGGACCATGGCTCGCGTGCAAGGATGCAAAGCCGACAAAATTACTGAGCCAACAGAAGGAGTTGATGACGAATCTGATCGAACAACTGCCGAGGTTCGACCATTTCGTGCAGGCCTGGGACTACAACAATACCAACTGGCTGCCCTTCTTCTGGAAAGGCTATCGGCAGACCACGAGATATACCTACATTCTTCCGGACCTCAGTGACGAGACATCGCTTTGGAGCGCCATGCAACCCACGGTGAAACAGGACATCCGGAAAGCAAGCGACCGCTTCAATCTTCGCGTGCGCCACACCGACAACATTGATGAATTCCTGCCACTGAACCGCAATGTCGGCATTGACCCAAAATGGCGCCGAGGCTATTCCGATAACGTCGCGAGGCGAATCGACGCTGCGTGCAAGGAGCGGGGCAGACGCAGGATCTTTATCGTCGAGGATGAGCAGGGACGGCCTCACTACAGCGCCTATCTCGTGTGGGACGAGCAGAGCGCATATGGCCTGATGGGAGGCGCAAACCGGGACATGCCATCCAATACCGGAGCCGGCAGCTACTGCATTTGGGAAACCATCAGGTTCGCCTCGACGGTAACCAAGGTCTATGACTTCTCTGGCTCCATGCTGGAATCGGTGGAACGCTTCTTCCGAGGCTTCGGTGCTGTTCAGAGACCGTATTTCCTCATTACCAAGACACCATCCAGGGCGCTCTCGCTGTATCAGCTCATGCGTTCCCGATAGCCGTGCCGCCGGGAAAGCAAAGCGCCCGCGCTTTTACAAGGAGATGCTGGCATGAGCAAGCACAACGCACGCGCCCGTCGACCTCTTGCGCGCGCTCTGCTGCGCGCCGGTAGCCTGGTTGTACTGCTGGCCTGTAGCGTGCCAGCGGCGCAGGCGCAGTCTGGCGGTGTGATGCCGGCCGCGCTGGAATGCGGTGGCCCTGTCGAAGGCCTGGTCTGGCGCCGCTGGGACGAAGGCGGGTTCGTCTTCGTGCAACAGCAGCTGATCGCGGAACGGCTGGTGAAGCAAGGCGACACCTATGCGCTATATCACCTAGAGGTCTTCTTTCATAACTTGCTGGCCATGGCACAACGTTGCCAGCGCAGCGCGCGCCAGGCCCAGTTGGCCGGCCTGGTTGCCAGCACTTATGCACAGCTTGCACCCGCGCCCGGCGACCAGCCAGGGCGGGCCTGGATATGCCGCGGTGGCCCCGAGTGCAGCCACAGCATCCGGCTGCGCAATACCGAGGTGTTGCTCAACAGCACCCAGTTCCTGGCCTTCGCGAGCAGCCTTGCCAACGGCATGAGCCGCGAGGTTCGGACGGGGGCTCCCAACGACTTTGTCGAGCAGACGGCACGCATCGCGCGCGAGCACCTGGAACGCTGGAACACGCCTGCGGCGCAGGACGCGTTGCGCAAGCGGATCGCCGCCAGGCCGGAGGATGTAAAAAATACCTCGTCGGAATTGTTCCTGACCGACAAGGAGCTTTGGCAGATTGCCATCTACGCGGATCTGGCCGGCATGCTGGCCGCGCGGCCTCGGCTTGCCCAGGCGGTGGGCCTGAATGACGGCAGTATTGCCACCATGAAAGCACACCTGGACTTGTTGCTGCGCCTGGTTGCGGCTCGTACTACTGTACAGGCGCTTCCTGACCCGGAGGGCAAGACCGGCAAGGGCATCAGGGTGGCCGATCTTGATGCGGGATTCTGGCGGCTTTATGACACAAACCGGTATGCCTCCTACACCGGGCGGGACAAGCCCGTGGTGTGCAAGCGCGATCCGGCCAGACCCGAGCTGGTCACGGCGCAGACGCATATTCCAGCCGAGCGCTTCGCGCCGGTCGCCAACATCGGCTGGGACATCAGCCACGCACGACGGCTGGTACATTTCTTTGATGCCATCGAGCGCAATCGTGCGGCCATGGTCCAGGTCTACGGTATAGGCCCGGCGAGTTTGCCCTCGCAAGACACCATGGCTGCCTTTGCACGCCAGTTCAGTCTTCGCGTCTGGAATCAGGATCGGGCTCGCCCCCTGTTCGCCAACTACTTCAGTGGCGCCAACGGCTGGTATCGGGTGAATTACGACAACGGTACCGGCAGTTGCGCGGAGGGCTATCCACCGTATGGCCTGTCTGAGTCATTCCCCACCGGTGGCTATGCAACCTGGCCAGCCATGCACGCGCTGGGTGTGCGCTTGTACGACATTACCCAGTCGTCGCGCAAGGAAGACCGGGACTTCGTTGCAGCCCATTACCCCGGCTTTGCCAGGCAGCCCGGCGACAGCGGGCGCATGCTTGCCGAGATGATGTTCTGGCCTACGCTGGTGCGCCGCGGCGGCGCGCGCTGAAGGGACGAGCCAACCGCGCGCTCGTTTCCATCGCGCGCGGCCGGGCGGCAGGGGTGGGGCGATCGTGGCTCGCTGACGCGACAGCTTGTCAGTGGGCGACGACAGCCTGGTACAGCTCGCGCTCCTCGGCTTTGCCGAGCGACGAGTTATGCCACAGCATGGTAAAGCAGCCATTCACCGCATTGCAGGTGTCCTTCAGCTCCCGGAACTTGCTCCATGCCGCCTCGCCGGTTCCAAGCCCCATATAACCCATGACGGTGCCTTCCATGGCAATCAACGGGCGAATGCGCAGGTTCAGGGCCTTGCCTGCCACCGGATCGAAGGCCGGATATTCGAAGCAGGTGCCGCAGCGGAATCCGGCGTGGTCGGCATAGCTGAGCGTGCTGTCGTAGGTCATGCCCGCCTGCTCCCAACCGAGCATCGTGGTCGGGTGCTCCCAGCGCAAATAGTGCATGCGTCCGCCCCAGACCTCCTGCTCGATCTTCTCTTGCTCGCATACCCGCCGCAGCCGGATTGCCTCCGCCTGCACCGCGCCGGGGGCCTGATAGGTATTGAAGCTCGGATGCAGGCCGATCTCATGACCACGGGCATGGATACGCTGCATCAATCCGCGTATCGCAGGATGCTCCGGCTCGTAGTCGGCATCCATGCCTGGGTGGGTGCGGCCGCAGATGAAGTAGAAGGCGCTGACCAGTCCATGGCGCTCGGAAACATCCATGATCCAGTCAAAGGTATTGACCCGATCGCCGGGATGCAGCGCGGTGCGCGTCTTCATCCTGATGACCGGGGCCTGCAGCACGCTCCGTACGTCCCGGCGAATCAGAATGTCGCCGGCCATGCGGCGGAGCATTCGCGCCGCGGAGCCAAAACCATAACGACTGGGAACATCCACGTCATGCGACACCTTCATGCCGGGCCGAAGCTGCCTGAGCTGCAGTTCTGGCCACTGTCGCCTGATCACCTGCCCAAGGATATGCAACCACTCATCCACCACCGGTCGCTCCAGGTAGCCATGCCTGTGGGCATGCGAGCCGCTCGCCGGGAAGCGTCTGTATTTATCCAGGTCGGTGCGGCCAACCTCCTCCTGGCGCGACAGCATCCAGTAGCAAAGACCGAGAACATCATAGTGGATTCGATAGCCAGCCGGCGTCGACTCGATCAGCGGCGACGGAGCGCGCGCGAGGCCTGGCGCCGGCAAAGGTCCGCGCAGGGCCGTCTGCCACCCCTCGGCAAGTGCATCCCAGGTTGTAAAGGCGAGCGCCGAGTCCGCGCGCTTGAAGGTGACGGGGTCAGCGGCAATCTCGATCGATCCCTCGCCGCAACCAGCAAGGCTCAAGCGGACAAAGCCCGCGTCGGTACCTTGCAACTGAAAACCATGGCCAAACCGCTCCGCGAGAATCCGCTGCAGCCAGGAGAGGGTTTCCTCAGTCATGTGCTTCATAGGGAATTCCAGAGTGAGAATGCCGGCGTCTGATTGAACGACGTCTGTGCACGGCTTTGAGCAGGGCATGGACAGCACATGGCAAACCGGATGGCCGAGCCACAGCCGACTGCGCTGACAGAGAAGATTATCGGGACTCGCTACCGTGCCCGCAATGAAGCTGGGTGTGACGCCGAACGCAAGGCGCGCGCGCTTTCCTGCCGCACCCGCGAGGCTGCCGCGGTGCGATGCCGGGCAGTGTGGTCTGGGCCACGCTATGCGCTTTCACGGGGCGTCGGACTCTGATTAGATGTATTCGGGCGGATGGGAAAGTACTCATCCGGCCCTGACCATGGCCCTGACCATGGCCCTGCGCGTCCACATGCGGTCGCGGCAGGATCAGCTATTGTCAGGCCCGCGTCTGCCCTGGTGGCCCACCCTGCGGGCCGGGTCGGCCAACCGGGCGAAGCCCGCCAATGACATGTGCGCCAGCATCCAACGATCCGGTCCCTCCATGAAGCACGTCTGGATTCTCAATCACTATGCCCTGGAACCCGGCAGCAGCCCCGGCGGTACGAGACACTTCCACCTGGCAGAGCACCTGAGGTCGTCCGGCTGGCAGGCAACCGTTATCGCGGCCAACGCGGTCGGCGCAAGGGAACGGCATCTGGAGGCGGGCAGGTTGTCGCGCCTTGACAGTATTCGCGATGTGTCTTTCCTCTGGGTACGTACGCCCACATACGAAGGCAATGGCGCTGGCCGCATCCTCAACATGCTGGCCTACAGCTGGCGCGCCTTGCGGCGGCGGACCACGCGTGGCCTGCCGCGTCCCGACGTGGTGATCGGCTCCAGCGTACACCCCTTCGCCGCGGCGGCGGGCGCCTTGCTGGCGCACCGCTTCAAGGTCCCGTTCGTGTTCGAGGTGCGTGACCTGTGGCCGCAGACGCTCGTGGACATGGGTCGCCTGCGCGAAGGGGATTTCCTTACCTGGGCGCTGCGCAAGCTCGAGCTTTGGCTGTATCGGCGTGCCACTCGCATCGTCGTGCTGCTGCCGCACGCGTGGGAGTACATCGCGCCGCTGGGCATCCCGAAAGAGCGCATAACCTGGATACCCAACGGCGTGGACCTGTCGCTGTTCCCGCCGCCCACGCCTGCACGCACCGTCGCGCCGTCCGAGCGTTTTACGCTGATGTATTTCGGCGCCCACGGGCAAGCCAACGGCCTGGACAATGTGCTGCAGGCAATGAAGCTTGTGCAGCAGCGGCCAGAGGGGCGGCACATCATCCTGCGCATGGTTGGAGATGGCGGCCTCAAGCCTGCGCTGATGGCGCAGGCGCAGCAACTCGGCTTGTGCAATGTCATCTTTGAGCCCCCCGTACCGAAGACCCGCATTCCGGCTGTGGCAATGGAGGCCGATGCCTTTGTCATCGCCGTGCGCGACCTGCCACAGTTGTACCGGTACGGCATCAGCATGAACAAGCTGTTTGACTACCTGGCTGCGGGCCGGCCCATCGTCATTGCCTCCAATGCCTCCAATAATCCGGTGGCCGACTCGACGGCGGGATTGACAGTGGCCGCGGAGCAGCCGGAGGCGCTTGCCGACGCCATCATCAGCATCGCCGCAGCGCCGCTCGAGGCTCGCCTGCGTATGGGGCGCGCCGGCCGCGAATATGTCGAGCGCAACCACAGCTTCCAGCTGCTGGCGCAGCGCCTGGCTGGTGTGCTGGACGAAGCATGCAGACCTCAGGCCAACCCGGTGTCCTGACCTGGTCGATATCGAGGCTCCGTGCATTGCACACGGGCTGGAAGACCAGTGCTGGCCTTTGCACCTTTACTGCAGGAAGCGAGATGCAGCGAACGGAGGGGCCCACTGGGCGAAGGCTGGCGCTCGCGGCAGTACAGCTTTCACGTCCGAACATTCAACGTGCGACAACGCACCGAAGCATGGAGCTGCCCCTCCTACGATGCAAAGCATCAGGGCATGGCAGATGCGATGCGTTGTCCGCTGCCATCAGTAAGGAGACCGCCGTGAGACCAGTCAATTGGCGCATGCATTCCCGAATCATCCTGGCTACCCATCGCCACAACATCGCTTCCAGTCTGTCGATACTTGTCGCCACCGGCCTGCTTGCAGCCTGCTCTGCTTCGCCGGGCATGTACTTCGGCACCAATGCAGTGGTGAGCGCAATCGGTCCCGATGTCGTACCCAAGGTGACACCGATCACTCTCGATCTGGTGAAAGCCCAACGCAGCAAGGTTCGTACAGACAATGAGCGGGTCGAAGAACTGTTCGCCACACCGCGGCCTTATCAGATCGGCCCTGGCGACATCATCTCGGTCGTGGTGTGGGACCATCCGGAACTGGTGTTTCCCACGCAGACCTACAGCATCGGCGCCGCCTTCGAAATCCCGCAGTCCAGCGGCGGCGCCAACGTGCCGGGTTATGTGGTCAGCGCACAGGGCGATATCCAATTCCCCTACGCCGGCGTCATGAAGGTGGGTGGGAAGACAGCAAACGAGGTTCGCGACCAGATGGCGCGGGTTCTGTCGCGAGTGGTCAGGAACCCCCAGATGACGGTGCGGGTGCTCGGCTTTCGTAGCCAGCGTGTCTATGTTGACGGAGAAGTCAAGACGCCTGGCATGCAGGCCATCGATGACGCGCCCATGACGCTGGTGGAAGCGCTCAATCGCGCCGGCGGCGTGCTGAATCTGACCGGTGACAACAGCCGCATCCGCGTTACCCGCGGCGAGCGTAGCTGGTATGTCAACATTCCTGCGCTGCTTGCCAGGGGTATTGATCCGTCCCGCATTCTGCTGCGCTCGGGCGACATCGTCCGCGTGGAACAGCGCGAGGACAACAAGATCTTCGTCACCGGCGAAGTGGTGCGCCCGGCCTCCCTGCTCATGCGCAATGGACGGATGACACTGAACGAAGCACTTGGCGATGCCGGCGGTGTCAATCCGAGTTCGGCCAATGCGGAACAGATCTACGTCATCCGCAAGGCGGCCGATGGCGAACCCAACATCTTCCATCTGAACAGCAACTCTCCGGCGGCGCTGGCTATCGCCGAGGGCTTCGAGCTGGAACCGAAAGATGTGGTCTATGTGGACGCACGTGAGGTGGTCCGCTGGAGCCGTGTGATCAACCAGTTGTTGCCGAGCACGCAGCCTGTGTTCAGTACTGCCACGGCAATCAAATAGCGGGATGCGAAACATGACTCGCTCGATCCTGGTGATTTGCATCGGCAACGTCTGTCGCAGCCCCATGGCGGCCTGCCTGCTGAGCCAACTTCTGCCCGCATGCGAGGTAGCTTCGGCCGGACTCGCTCCGCCGGTCGGCGCACCCGCGGACCCAAGCGCTGTCAGGCTGCTTGCGCGCGAGGGCCTCGATATTGCCAGTCACCGCGCCCGCGCTGTGAACGACGCACTTGTGGCAGCTGCGGACCTGATCCTCGTGATGGACAGCGAGCAACGCGACGAGCTTGAACGGGTTTTCCCGCTGGCACGCGGGAAGACCCACCGGATTTGCGAATCCACGTCCACGGATGTGCCGGATCCGTACGGATGCTCGCCAAGCATGTTTTATATCGTTCTGGAACTGATCAAGCAGGGCATTGCTTCATGGTCTGCACGGCTGGCAGAGGTTGCACCAACTGATGCTCAAGGAGAGGTATCATGAGAACGGTCAGTACCGGGGATCAAGCTCCCGCTGGCGGGGACGAGCATCAATCGGCCGTGGACTTTACCGCCTATCTCGATTTGCTGGCCCGCTATCGAAAGACCTTCCTGTCCGTCGTCGGCGTGGTCCTCGTGGTCGGCCTTACCTATGCCCTCCTGGCCAAGCCCGTCTACCGCACGAACATGACGGTGCAAGTGGAGGACTCGGGTGGTAGCCACGTCAGCAAGCTCATAGCCTCCATCTCACCGGGACCCGATGCCAAACCCGCCGCTTCCGCGGAGATTGAACTCCTGCGCTCGCGGATGGTGGTCGGAAAGGCTGTCGACAACCTGCACCTGTATATCGAAGCCGCACCGCGCTATTTCCCCGTGATTGGCCCGGTAATCGCCAGCTTCAATCCTGAACGGTCGCACCCTGGGCTGTTTGGATGGGGTGGCTTTGCGTGGGGCCATGAATCGATTGCCGTGTCCCAACTCGACGTTCCTGCGTCGATGGAGGAGCGCAAGATCCTGCTGACCGCGCTGGGTGACAACGAGTACAGGGTGCGGTTTGCCAGCGACGATGTCGAGGCTACCGGCAAAGTGGGATCGCCATTGACGATCACCACTGCCAACGGCGCGGTCACCATGCTGGTAAGCCAGTTGGACGGGCGTCCCGGTACCCAGTTCGTGCTGCGTCGCCTGGCGCGCGCTGCTGGCATCGCGCGCTTGCAGGAGAAGCTGACGATCAGCGAACGCGGCAAGGATAGCGGCGTGATCGGCGTGGCTCTGGAAGGTGCCTCGCCAGACATGACGGCGGCTATCCTCAACGAAGTCGGCAATGCCTATGTTGAACAGAACATCCGCCGCAAAGCCGCCGAAGCCGAAAAGTCCCTCGCATTTCTCGAGCAGCAGGTGCCGCTGCTCAGGCAGCAGGTCGACACGGCCGAGACCCGATATAACGCGATGCGCAATCAACGCGGCACGATCGACCTCGGCGAGGAGTCCAAGCTGATCCTGGGTCAGTCGGTGCAGATTCAGACCAAGCTGCAGGAGTTGCAGCAAAAGCGCCAGGAACTGGCTGCGCGCTTTACTTCAACTCATCCGGCCGTCGCACTCGTCGACAGCCAGATCTCCGGCCTGACCGCCCAGCTGAACGGAGTGTCCGGGCGGATCCAGAAGCTGCCGGACGTGGAGCAGAACGTGTTGCGGCTGATGCGCGACGTCAAGGTCAGCACCGAGCTGCTGCAGTCCCTGCTGAACGAGGTCCAGCAGTTGAAGCTGATCAAGGCGAGCAAGGTAGGAACGGCGCGGATTGTCGACCCGGCGGAGGTACCGCTCAAGCCGGTCCGGCCGGACCGGGCGCTGATTGCCGGGCTATCGCTCGCGCTGGGCTTGGTTGCTGGTCTGCTGGTGGTCTTCGTGCGCCATACGCTCGAGGGCGGCGTGGCAGACCCGGACGAGATCGAGCGGCAGACAGGGATGACTGTCTACTCGACCATCCCCTTCAGCAAACAACAGTCACAGTTGTCACCGGGCGCCGGCCTTCTGGCACTCCAGCAACCGGACGATCCCACGGTGGAGAGTCTGCGCAGCTTCCGTACCGCATTGCGTTTCGCCATGGCCGGGAGCAACAGCCCGACGGTAGTGATCACCGGGCCTGCCCCGGGCGTCGGCAAATCCTTTGTCTGTACTAACTTTGCCGCAATTGCCGCGACCGGAAGCCGCGTGGTGCTCATTGATGCCGACCTGCGCCGCGGTAGCCTGCAGAGTTCCTTTGATGCCAAGCGCGGCCCTGGCTTGACGGAACTGCTGATGGGCGCGCCGCTGGAGCAGGTATTGCAGCGGCAAGTGGTGCCCGGCCTGGACTTCATACCGACCGGCTCGCAACCACCACACGCGACAGATCTGCTGCTGAGCCCCGCCATGGACTCCGTGCTTGAGCAGCTCAAAGCGCGCTATGACCTGGTGCTGATCGATACGCCGCCAGTGCTTGTGGCTGCCGACGCGGGCATCCTGGCAGGCAAGGCTGGCGCCGTGTTCCTGGTGGCGCGCGCCGAGAAGACCACGACCGGCGAACTGGTTGCGGCGCAACGCGCGATCCGGCAGGCTGGCGCCGATGTCAAGGGCGTGCTGTTCAACGGGCTTCTGATCGAGGGTCGCTGGTACCGGTCCCATAGCTACTTTGGCAAGTATCGCTATCTCGCCGATTACGGCAATGGACAGACCAAGCGGGCTTAGCCAGGGCGACGGCGGCGGCTGGTGTAGTTTCCGTCCAGCCGTCGGCCGCTGAACTCGAACTCTGCTTCGCTGAGGGCAAACAAGTCATGCCACTCGTTCATGCGGATGCCGTCTCGTCCGTGGTCATCGCCGGCGCAGGCGGACTTGGGCTGGAACTCTATGACTATCTGCAGGCAGAAGCGCTGTGCGGCGGACCGACGGTAGCGGGCTTCATCGATGACACGCCAGACAAGGTTCCGGAGGGCATAGACCTGCCACATCTGGGGTCGATTCGTCAGTACCGGCCAACGCCGCGCCAGGCAGTGCTGGTAGCGATCGGTGCCACCCTGGCACGGCAAGAGGTGCTGTCATGGCTCCTGCATAGCGGGATCGAGGTTCCGATCTATGTCCACGGTACGGCCCTCGTCTCGCCCTCCTCCCACCTGGGCGTCGGCTCGTTGATTTTTCCGTTTGCGGTCATCAGCCGGGGCGCGGTGGTGGAGGACGGCGTGGTGGCCAATGTCTCCAGCGGAATTGGGCACGGTGCCCGGGTGGGTGCGTGCTCCGTGCTTTCTCCTCATGCGGTCCTCAACGGCAACGCCGCCATCGGACCGCGGTGCTTCCTGGGGACACGCGCGACGCTCTTTCCGGGCGTCAGCATCGGCGCGGAATGCGTTGTCGATTCTCACACCTGCGTTTCGACCAGCGCCAAGGACCGGCAGTTCATCACTGCCGGCAGTTTCCAGATGACCTCACGCCTGATTCGCGATCAGTGATGAACAGCTCGGGGCCCGGCTCAAAAGGTTTCAGAACATACGCGGTACGACGGCACCCGGCATTTCACGACCGTCACCACGATCTGGCCGGAGACCGGATCGGTATCGATGTACCTGGAATAGCGCTCGGTGACGCCGAACCAATCCATTCCATGTGACCACAATCGACCCTTGACGGGACGTGTCGCTGCCAGCACAAAGACGAACAGGAACCCGCAAAGCGCCAGCCTCGCAAGCATCGGCGTCCGACCGGGGCGCGCACGCTGACGAGCGGGCTGACGAAATGGATGCAAGTTGATCCACGCCACGGCAAATCCGACAGTCATGCCGATCAGGGTTTCAGCAAGCGTGTGATAGTGTCCGACGATCAGGGCAATCGCCACCAGTACGGCCACGAGTACACCGGCAGACAGGCCGATCCTGGCCGTTCGCTTGCCCCATGCCGATCCCAGTATCGCGCCCAGCATCGGGTAGACCGATGCAGTGAGCATGGCGTGCCCGCTTACGCTGTACACGTTCACCGATGGCATTGACCACCCATTGAATTCGAACGCCAGCTTCCCTGCAAGAATGACGGCTGCACCGCCCACCAGCGACATGAGCCAGTAACACGCGCGCTCCCACAATCCCAGGTAGGCCAGACGGAGCGCAACAAGGCCCGCCAGGGGGACCGCCAGTGACGCGCCGCCACTATGGACAATGAGCATCCAGGATAGCTGCATCAGGAGCCTCAAGTTGTCGAATGGTCGCTTACCCGTGCGCCCCGGCGTATGTCGCCACCCGTTTCCAGTTCATCGCGCGATATCGGCATCCGAGGCGCTCCGTTTGCTTCCCATGAAGCGAGGGGCGGAGAATTCTCCCGCGGCACTGATCCCCTCGCGCGCTACTACCTTGATGACGGTCTTCCACAAGATCACGATGTCCAGCCACACCGAAACGTGATCCACATACCAGACGTCCAGCCGGAATTTTTCTTCCCAGCTGATCGCGTTGCGTCCACTGATCTGTGCGAGTCCGGTAATGCCGGGACGGACCATGTGGCGGCGCATCTGCTCTGGAGAGTAGCGTGGCAGGTATTCCATCAATAGCGGCCGTGGCCCAACCAGGCTCATGTCACCCTTGAGTACATTCCAGAGCTCCGGCAGCTCATCGAGGCTGGTGGAGCGAAGAAACGCCCCAAGTCTGGTCAGCCGCTCCGGATCAGGCAGCAGTTCGCCGTCCGGTCCGCGAGCATCCGTCATGGTACGAAACTTGAGAATGTGGAATGGTTCGCCATGAAGCCCCGGCCGGACTTGCCGGAAGAAAACCGGGTTGCCCAGACGCACGCGCACTACGCAAACCAGGAGCAGAAGCGGAATGGCAAGCAGCAGCATGCCCAGCAAGGCCAGGACAACATCAAAGATGCGCTTCATCACAATGGCTCCGAGAAACCGCACTCATTTGGGCATGGCGCAGGGGGAGCGCCGCTGACAGGCTTCATGCTCTTGGTTCGGTTGCTTTGCCCATGGCAACGATCCATCCACGGGCACTCAATGCGGAGGATTGCCTGCAGTGACTATGCCCCGCGGCGCCCCTTTGCACCGTTGGCTATCTCACACTTCAGCCGCCGGCTCTGCCACGGCGCCAGCGAGCACTCCCGCGACCCATTTTCCTCGGCTTGCCTCACCAGTTCTTCAAGTCTGTTTGAGAGCGCACCGAATGGCAGGTGCCGTCTCGCCAGAATCGGAAGTCCGTACGCAAGCCAGCACAATGAAAGGTGCAGAGGACCGACATGAAAGTCTCGACAGCAAGCGGCGAAGGTGGAGGCGGGCTGAGAACCGCCCTGCCGGCGACCGCGCATCCCCACGCTCTGCATGGTTCCGAAGCCATCTGGCAGGAAACCAATTGCTATATCGACCTGTGGGTGGAATTGCTGCATGGCTGGGGGCTCGAACCGCGCGCAGGACTCGCGTTCACCGTTGCACAAGACTTTGAAGGCGATCACTTCACCTTCTTCAAGTACCCGCAGATGGATCTGGAAACGCTGTATGGGATCAGCGTGCAGGAAATGGCCGTTTATGACACGCTGCAGGCACACGTCACGGCGCAGGTCGAACGCGGTCACACCGCACTGGTCGAAGTCGACAGCTTTTACCTGCCCGACACGCATGCCACCGCCTACCGGCGCGAGCACGTCAAGACCACGATAGCGATCAACCGTATCGACAACCAGGCCGAGCGTGTCTGGTACTACCACAGCCTGGGCTACCACAACGCGCAGGGCGAGGACTATCGCGGCCTGATGCGGCTCTTGCCCGAGCTCGCAGGCAACGCAAACATCCTGTTCCCCTATGCTGAATATGCAAAACGCGTGCGGCCTCCGCTCGAATCGTCCGCGTTGGTCGATGCTTCGGTGGCACTGATGCGATACCACCTCGCCAGGCGCCCCGCAGGCAATCCGGTAGGTCGCTGGCGACAGGTGTTCGGCAAGCATATGGACGCCCTGCTGGCGAGGGACGAATCCTATTTTCACCTGTACACCTTCAACTTCCCGCGCCAGCTGGGCGCCAACTTCGAGATGCTGCATCACTGGCTGTACTGGCTAAGCGAGCATGGGCACGAGACGCCCCTGGCCGTCGCAGACGACGCACGCGCCATCGCAACCGAGAGCAAGGTATTGCAGTTCCGACTGGCGCGGGCAGTGGCACGCCGGCGCGCCGACCTCTGCGCGGACTGCCTGGATAGCCTGGAGTCCTGCCATGACAAGGCCATGGCAGGACTGCTATCGGCTTTCGGCTGAGCCAGCACGCGACCGGCAGGCGTCGCTAACCATCATAGCCAAGCGGATGGTCAGCATTCACAGCGTAGATTTCGCCTGAGGGAACGGTAACAGCTTGCGCCGCGCCCTTGCGCTCGTGCACGAGTCGAACTCGCCGGCTGCTTCCCGGTGCAAGGTGGAACCAGTTCTCCGAAGCCTGGTAGGCAACGTCCTCGATGTGCACCCAGCGCGCGAAGCGCTCCGCTGACACCGTCAGCCACCACTCGTCGCCAACCTGCTCTAGCTGCGCCCGCAACCCAGGCGCCTTGAGCGCGGTGGCACGGCGGTCGGGCAGGTACACCGCCTGGCTCAGTGGCTCGCCGCTGTCGCCGGCAAGCAACGTCGCCAGTACCACGTCATGCGTCGGCGGGCCGAAGCGATAGGCATACGTGAAGTCAAAGAAGCGATCGAGCAGTGCGGACGCCTCGATACGCTCCGACCCGCGCGCCGGCAGCCGCAGGCTGTGCCGGGCTTCAGCCACCACCATCGCGCCATCACGCAGGCAGCGCAGGACCAGCAGCAGAGAGCGTGGCTGCGGCATTTCGTTCAGCACGTGCAGGTGCAGTCCATTGAGCCCCTCATCAGTAATCAGCACCTGCACTGGTTGCCAGACCTGGCGTAGCGCATGCCATGCCGACTTGGGGCGCCCGCACGCATCGACAATACCCCAGCCTGCGCCAGGCGTCAGGTCTTGCAGCTGCCAGATCAGGCCGCCGGAACAACCCGATCCCACCCGTCGCCATTCGCTGAAGACTTCGGTCATCACCTCCGCCGTCACCGCCCGCGACAGCATCAGATAGCGTTGGGGCTGCTCATACCGCAAGCGCGGCGGATCCACATCGTACAAGGCGCGCAAATAGTGATCGCGGACATCTTCGAAATCCCACGGTGCACCCGCGTCGCGCGGCACCGTGGCTTTCCAGCGCGGGGAATGCAGCGGCAGCAACAGTCCGTGCTCTGTCAGCGTTCGATCACCGGGAACATTGGCAAAGGCCAGGCATTCGGAGGCGAAGCGGACCTGTGCCAGCCGCGCATCCGTCAACGGACGTTCGTAGGCCCCCACGCCGTAATAGTGGCAGACACCGCTGTCCGGCTGGAACGGCCAGGCCCCTCCGGTTGGCGAATTGCTGACATAGACCACGTCCGGACGATGCGCGGCAACCAGGCCCGGGATCAACTCCTCGAACAGCGGTTGCTTCCATTCGCCACGCGAGGTACCCAGCATTGCCGCCTGCTGCTCCGCCTCGCTACCGCCGCAAAGCACCGCAACGCTTGGATGCGCCCGGGTCGATGTCAGCCACCCGGTGACTTCGCGCTGGAAGTCATCGGTAAGGCCAACGCCGGGTCCGATGCTGCCATAGTCGAAGTTGGCGAACATGAAATCCTGCCAGACCAGCAAGCCCAGTTCGTCGCAAACCCGATAGAAGGCTTCACCCGGATAGCACGTGACACCGCTGATGCGCACCATGTTCATGCCGCCGTTGCGCGCAAGCGTCAGCCAGTACCGGGAGGCTTCATCAGTGTCTGCGAGGCCAGGCAAATCGATGCTGGAAATGCAGGCCCCGCGGCAAAACAGCCGCTCGCCATTGATGCACAGTGCAAACGGCTCAGACAACCGCGAAGGCCCGGACGAAGCCGATGCGCTCGCACCGTCGAGCGATACCGTGCGAAAACCGGCCCGGCCGCATTCGATGGCGCGCCCGTCGACGGTTGCATCGACACGGTAGAGGTGTGGCTCGCCGTGCGTATGAGGCCACCATGGCTTCGGTCGTTCGACCCGTAGCGTGCCCGCAAGGGTGTGCCTGTCAATGCGCGAGAGTGTGCCGGGATGGCGGCAACCCTCACCGTCTGTTGCCTCGAACGACCCCGAAGCCGGCGCTGCCCCCGGGAAATGCAGCCGCAGCGAGACGACGCCGTGTCCTTCCGGCATTTGCGCCGACATGTCAGCGCGCACGCCGTGAAGAATGTCGTCGCTTGCCGGATCGAGCAACTCTACGGAACGCCAGGGCCCCACCGCATGCACCGGCGGGCACCAGCCCGGCATATGGCCAAGCAGGGTCGTGCGGACCGTACGCAAGGTCGGGGGCACGATCATTCTGGGCTTCCAGCGCACTGCGCCATGCCGCTTGCGCAACCATGGATGCAGCGCCCGAAAACAGAGATACAGCAGGTTGTCTCCGTCCAGGTCGACCTCGACCTCGTGCGCGGCGAACATATGCTGAACACCCAGCACGAGTTTTCCGTTGAGCCAGGCTTCGGCCACTGTGGCGAGTCCGTTAAAGCGCAGCACGTGCCTGCCCCGCCCGGCAAAGCGCACACGATACCAATGGTCATGCAGGTGCAGTGGCGGCGGCGCGGAGTCGTCCCAGCGGCCGGCGGCGCGCAGCGCGCTGGCCACCGTGCCAGGAACCGGGGCCGGCAGCCAGCCCGCCGTGCCATCCAGGCCCGCCGGACTGTCGGCTGCACCGGCGTCCGTCTGTATCCACGTCCACTCGCCACCGAGCACGGCGTTGCCAATGGGGATGCCCGATCGGATGTCAGGGAATGACTCCGGATCAGGCATCGAGGTGTTTGTGTCCGGGTAACCTTGGGACATCATGGACTGCCTTCATCGCGTAACCCGGCAGGGCCGGGATGCCAGCCTGGCGGATCACAGCCGACTGCCTCGCAAATTGGCTCCAGCGGCATCAGCCGGCAACACTCTGCGCGGTTCCGGTCGAATGCTCGCGGCGTTGGACTAGATGCCTCCGAGCACATCGCGCACGCGTTGCGGCCAGCGCGCCAGTTCGAAGCCGTGATGGCGCAGTAAAGCCAGCGTCAGGCGCTCGATGCCGAAGCCCACGCAGCCGGTATGGGCCAGCGCCCCGTCATCGGTGCGCAGCGGCCACGCATGGGCGAAATGATCCATGTGATAGTTGAAACTCATGCAAGCGGTCGGGGGCGCGCCATCGTTGATCGGCACCAGCAGCTCAAACTTCAGTTTGAGTTCACGCTGACTGTCCGCGACGATCTTGCCGCCACGACCGAAGAACGGATCGTTCGCAATATCCACCTCGTGCGGCAACCCGAGCATGCTGGCCAGCTTCTGGCCACGCTCCATCCATGTCTGGCGGAATTCGACAATCTGCTCGGCTGTCCCGAGCCGCACGTACTCGCGCTGGCGGAACATCTGCATGCGTGCGGGGTCGATGGAGGGCTCATGGCGGAAGCAATACGTCAGCACGTCGACCACGAGGCCGCCACGGGGCATCGGCCCGCGGTCGGCCACTACCGGGTAGACCGGATAGCACGCGGCGGGTGCCAGCACCACTTCGGTCGGTCGCTGCTGCTCCGCCCAGTCCTCACCGTGTTCCACACGGGCGAGCAGACGGTGATGTTCCCGTTCGCCGCCACAGAAGCAATGCACCGTCCCCGCCAGTTGCGGAAAACTCTTGAGGTATTCGCTCGCTTCGAAATCCTCGCGCGGCATCGCGGGAGGAAATCGCATCACTTCCGCATGCTGGTCGGCTCCGAGCTTGCCGATGGCGAGGTTCAATCCATCGGCAATGCCTTCGAACAGCGCGCTGCGACCATAAATGCCATCGACCTTGGTCGGAAAGAGCACGCGGGCATCGATGAGCGCCTGCCGGTAGGCACGACGGCCGAGGTCCGGATCCCGCACCGGTACGGCGTGGAAAAAATGATCACCCGCAACAGGTGATGCGTTCTCGTCGGGCGTGCAAGTGTTGCTGGTGTCGTCCATGCTCGGATCCTCAGGCAGTCCGGTCCGCCAGCAGCAGATTGGCGGTGTTGGTCAGGATGCGATCGTTGTTGATCATCAGGGGCGCCGACCACAGATCCCGAAGGTGGCGTCCCAGGCTGAACGGCGTGCCATGCTTGTAGCCCGCCATGCCGCACACCAGCATCGCGATCTGGACTGCCTCGAGCGCCAGCACCGACACGCTGGTCTTGAGACCATTCATTTCCGCCGCCAGGCTGAACATCGCCGACACGCCCTGCCTTGCCTGCCGCTGGCGCTGGTGGCTGAGCGCCAGCTCCAGGCGGCCATCGAGCATCTGGATGATGGCTACGGCCTCAGCCACGCGCGTTGCCGATGGCGGCAGCGTGCCGGGTCGGGCACGGGCCTGGCCCTGGAACAGTGCCTTGGCACGCTGGACCGCGTCCGCCGCGATGCCTGTCCACACGGCAGACCACAGGATATGCGACACGGGGGTCATCGTAACGTCCGCAATCTCGCCGAACGGCACCGGCAGGATCTGATCGGTATGGCCGCGCGCTTCGAGCCGGAAGCCGTTGCTGCACGTGCCCCGCATGCCCAGGGTGTCCCATGCGGAGAGGTTGTCCAGCGTGTAGTCCGGCTTCAGAACGCTCACCATGACCTGGTCCGTGGGCGCGGCATCGGGGTGTCGACGTGCCGTCACGAGAATTCCGTCAGCGTGGGCGCCATAGGAGATGGTTGGCGCCATCTTCAGCAAATGGAGGTTGCCGTTGTCGACGTTGACCGCGCATCCGCTGTTGCGCAACGCACCGCCAATAGCCTCTTCGGAGGTGGCCGATGCGAGCAGCAACTGTTCGCCGCCAAGCCGTTGCAACAGTTGCGCGTGCCATGCACTGTTGCCGGCATGGTTGACCAGGCATGCCACCTGGATCTGGTGCATCGCGTATATCATGCCCGTCGAAGCGCAGGCGGCGCCGAGCACGCGGCAAACCGCCGCGATCGTCTCGAGCGGCGCGCCACCACCGCCAAGGTCAGTCGGCACCATGGCACCCAGCAGTTTGTGCTCGCGCAATACCGTGAAGGCCTGACAGGGAAAGCTTGCGTCCCGGTCGACCTGGTCTGCATGCCGTGCTGCTTCTGCGGCGACCAGCCTGGCCGCCGCCAGCCAGTGCGCGGCATCGGCAATCTCGGCGCGCGGAGGTGCCAGCTCAACGCTGGCAAGCGCGGGGCTCACGCCGCCTCCTGCTCATTCTTGAGTTGCTCGGCTGCCGTCGCCAGTGCGCCGATGCTGCGAAACAGCTGGCGGGTCAGCATGCGATCGGGGATTTCGATGCCGAAAGCGTTCTCGATCGCGATCATGACGTGCACGGTCGCCAGCGACGACAGTCCTGCTTCATACAGATCGGCGTGGTCGTCCAACGATTCAACTGGCACGTTCAGACGAGCCACTTCCGAGAGGATGGTACGTATGGCTGCTCTCATGCTGGGACTCCAGATTTTGGGGAAGCATGGTGTTGAGCCATTTAGCCTGAACTTCGGGCTCGAATCGGTACGCTTCCGTACCAATGGGCTGCGGTGCCGGCACGCCTGCAAGGCTGCCCGGGCACGGCGAGCTCCGGGCGGAGAAGCCCGGCTGCAGTTGCGAGGGCAATGCGTGGTCTTTGCGCGGGAAAGCACGAAGGGACATCCAGGCCTCGGGGCGAAGACCCTGTCAGGATCTTCTTGCCATAGCGCTACCAATGGAGCAGCTCCGCGCGTAGGCGGCACCGACCGAGGGCCGTCACGCGATGCGGACGTACCCGTTTCTGCGTAACACTTTGCCGGCGTTGCTGCATGCGCTCGTGCGTATGTCGCGCAGAAACTGGCACGTTCCGCGACCCTGAGCTCCAGCTTCAGGCTTTCTCCGCTCCATTGACTTGCCTGGTCAATGCCGGGCGCTTCGCTTCCGCCTTGGGCAAGGGCATGCCCAGATAGGGATTGATGGTATTGAAGTCCGACCTGTTGCTGCGCCGTGGCATGACCCCGTTCAGGATCCCGCCCGCCAGCCGCGCGTTGGCATGCGCGAGGCGCTTGAGGGCGTCGTCAACCTGGCCCGCCGCGGTTACGTCAGCGCGCACCACCACCAGCGTGGAGCCTGCCAGGTTGGACACCAGCGTGGCATCCGCCACCGCCAGCACCGGCGGAGTATCGACCAGCACCAGGTCGAAGCGGCCCGCGCACAGGCGCAGCGTTTCCGCCAGCGCCGGCAGCATCAGCAACTCGGACGGATTCGCCGGCGCCGCGCCGCGGTTGAGCAGGAACAGGCCGCTGACCACGCTCGGCCTGACCGCGTCGGCGATCGCGGCGCGCCCGGCCAGCACTTCGGCCAGGCCCGGCTCTACCGGCTGGTCGAACCAGTCCGCCACGCGCCCGCGGCGCAGGTCCGCGTCGATCAGCAGCACGCGCTGGCCGGCCTCGGCAAACAGCACCGCGAGGTTGACCGCGGTAAAGGTCTTGCCCGCGCCGCTGGCCGGGCTGGTGATCGCCACCAGGCAATTGGGCGCATCGCGCAGCGCGAAGTGCAGCGCCGCACGCAAGGTACGCAATCCCTCCACCGCCAGCGAATGCGGCGCGCGCCGCGCCAGCAGGTACTGGTCGTGCAGGCCCTGGCGCAGCAGGCGTTCGGCGCGCGCGCGCTTGTCCTCCGGCGCGGCCGCGGTCACGGCATCGATCACCTCGGTGCCCGGCTCGGGCCAGCCCAGGCGCGCCTCGGTCGGCAGCGTGAAGCCCGCGGCAATGCCCAGGCTGCGCTTGGTTTCGATCTGGCGCTCCAGATCGGCCTGCTCGTTGCTGAAGGCGATGTCGCCGAGCATCGCCATGCCAAGCCGCTCTTCGGCATCAGCCGCGCTGGCCACCGACGGGCGCAGGCGCTGGCGCAGGTTGATGCCGGCCACGCCCAGGCACAGCCCGAGCAGCGCGCCCACGGAAGCGAACGGCCACGTGCCGATCCCCACCGGCGTCACCGGCGCGATCGCGGCGTCGATTACGCGCAGCTGGCTGGAGCTGTCGGACAGCATCAGCGACAGCTGCTCGACCTTGGTGCGCAGGGCCATGTACATGTCCTCGGCCACCTTGACGTCGCGCGTCAGCGCCACCGATTCGCGCTCGGAGGCCGACAGGCTTTGCATGCGCGCATCGATCTCGGCGCGCTCGCGCGTCATCTGCTGAATCTGGCTGTCGACCATGCGCACTTCATTGGCCTCGGTGGTGAAGCGCTGCAGCAGCCGTGTGCGCTCCAGCCGCAGCGCGGCGATCTGGCGCTGGTACTCCATGCTGTTGTTCAGGAACGATTGCGCATCGCGGCTGGGCGCCATCGAGCCGGTACGCGCGCGGTAGCGCGTCAGCGCCTCTTCCGCACGGGTCAGCTCGGCCTGCACGCGCGGCAATTCGTTCGACAGGAAGGCCAGCGTGCCGGCGGCGTCCTCGCGGCGCTTGGTGGTCTGTCCGTCGATATAGGCGCGCGTGACGCCGTTGACCAGCTCGGCAGCAAGCTGGCGGTCCGCATACTGCCAGCCCACGCGCACCGTGCCGCCCGGCTGCGCCGGTGCGCTGCCCTGACTCGCGGACATCTGCGCGCCTTCGCTCTCGACCTGGAGGCCCTTGCGCACGGCCTCGGCGGTGCGCGCGAGGTCATGCCGCGTCAGTGCGAAGCGCGTGCCGGGCGCGGCCTCGATGCGGTCCACGCGCAGCGTGATGCCGTTGCCGCTGGCGGTCTCCCCGACACGGCCCTCGAGCAGCAGCACGTCATGGTCGAAAAGGCGGTAGGCGCCGTCGCGGCGCGTCTCGAACACCAGTGGCTGGTCCACCAGGTCCTCGGGCACGGTCATGGTGTCGACCACCAGGCGTTCGCCGCCCCAGGCATAGCCCTGGCTTGCGGGCCAGGTGCCGCGCACGTGGCCGGGCGTGGAAAAGCGGTCGACCAGCGCGCCCACCAGCGGCGCGCGCAGCGGCTGCGCGGTGATATCCAGGCGCAGCCGCTCCACCACGGGCCCGACCACGGCGCGGCTCTTGAGCAGCCCCGCGTCGAAGCCGGCGGCGCCCTGCGTCTGCGCCACGCTGCGCACGCCGCCGTCGCGGCCCTCCACCTGCACCAGCGCCTGCGCACGGTATTGCGGCGGCTCGGACAGCGCCACCAGCGCGCCGACGCCGGCGCCGACAACGCCCGCGGCGACGATCCAGCCCATATGGTCCATCAGCGCGCGCGCCTGGCGCGTGCTGGCGGGCTGGGCTTCGCGCCGGGGGGCCGCACCTTCCGCCGGTGCACTGGCATATGACAGTCTGCTCACGGGTACCGCTCCTCAAATGGGATCAGCGCGGCGTCCTGCGCCGCGCGTGGCCACCTCACGCCGCCAGGGGCAGCTGGCAGCGCCGTTCAGGCGCTGGCCAGCGCGGGCAGCAGCCGGTCATATTCGCGCTTGACCAGCTTGTAGCATTCGCATGAATGCTTCTCCAGGCCGCAGCGGTCCAGTACCGTGATATGGCCGCGGCTGTGGTGGATCAGTCCCAGGTCCTCCAGCTTGCCCGCGGCCTCGGTCACGCCCTCGCGGCGCACGCCGAGCATGTTGGCGATGACCTGCTGCGTGATCACCAGCTCGTTGGAACTGAGCCGGTCGATCGCCAGCAGCAGCCAGCGGCACAGCTGCTTGTTCAGCGAGTGGTGGCGGTTGCACGCGGCGGTCTGTGCGATCTGCGTCAGCATCGCCTGCACGTACAGCAGCGTCACGCGCTGCAGCGTGGGCAGGCGCGGCAGCTCGGCGCGCAGCATGCGTGCGGGAATGCGGTAGGCCAGGCCGGGGCTGCGCACTTCGACGCGGCTGGGCATGGTGTCGCCGCCGGTGACCACCGGGATCCCGACCAGCCCTTCATGGCCGACCGCGGCGATCTCGACGGTCGCGCCGTCTTCGAGCAGCGACAGCAGCGAAACCACTGCCGTGGTTGGAAAGTAGACGTGGACGATGCGCTGGCCGGAATCGGTGAGCAACTCCCCGGCGCGCAGCCGGACCAGCTCGAAATGCTGGGCCAGCGCTTCCCACTCGCCACGCGGCAACGCGCTGAGCAGGTGATTGACATGCAGTTCCGACCGATGCGTAATCATTTTTCGTACCCCCTGTCCAAACCCGTTTTCGGGAACAACGTCCAGCCGGCTCGGCGAACGCCACTCGGGAAAACGGGCTTCAGCCTTGCCGGTCCCCGTTCAGCGCCGGCATGGACCGGCATGACTGGTTTCCGACTGCCTGGCTGCGCCGTTGACCCTGCTGCGGCGCTGACTGCAAGCCAGTGACTCTATTTAGCGTCATGGCGAGGCGCTGCGACAGTAGGCGAATGGTTGGGAAGCGCTCATCCATCGGGAGGTTGGCCGGAAAGCCGAGCGGATGCCCGGCCACGGCGCAATCAGCGTGCAGCGCGCTGCAGCGGCGCCGGCAGGTGCCGGGCCCTCCTGCAAAAGTCGGAGACGGGTGGAAGCGCGGGGCGGCCGGCGGAAACGAGCGGTGCCGGAAGGGGCGCAAATGGCGTAAAGAGCGTGATGGGCGCAAGCAATTCGACGGGCTGGCATGGCCCGACCTCATCCAACGGCAAGGCGCGCGGAAGAAAACCGGCCAGGTGGCCGGCGGCGGCCACCACCGTGCAGCGCCAGCCACGCACTGCCGCCGCGGCGGGATGCAGCACGCGCGGCGCGCGGAAGCACAGGTGGATCGTGTTCATGCCCGACAGTTCGATCGCGGCCTCGTACAACTGATGCGGTGCGTGCAACTCGTGCAGTTCAGTGCCATGCCCGATCGCATCATCCACGGCAATCACCTGGCGCCCGTTGACCCACGCTTCGGTGCCGCGAACCAGGCCGCGCAGCCGCAGCAGCCGCGGTCCGTGTCCGGCAAAGCGCAGCCGGTACCAGTAGTCGTGGCAGTGCAGCGGCACCGGCGCGCCTTCGCACAAGCGGCCCGCCGCCTGCATGGCCATCGCAACCGAACCGGGCACCGGCGCCGGCAGCCAGCACGCGCCATCGTCGAGCACCGCGGGCGACGGTGCCGCGCCGGGCAGCGTCTGCAGCCATCGCCACGGGCCGCAAGGCGCGCGCCCCGCAACGTCGGTGAAGGCGGTGAGGGGTGTGACGTCGACGGACGGAACGGCGGCCGAAATGAGGGCGGCGGCTCGCCGGCCCGTGGCCTCGGCAGCGGCGGTCATGGCGCATACTCGCCGAAATGCCGGGCCAGCGCCGGCACGCTGGCCTGGTAAGAGGCCTCGAGCTGGTCCAGGCAGTCTTCGCAGCGATCCGGCTTGCGGCTGATCACGGCGCGCATCAGCCGGAACTGCATCACCATCGCTTCCGACGCCATCGTGTAGCACGCTTCGGCCGCCTTCTCCGGGACCTCCTGTCCCTGCATCACCAGCCAGCGCAGGTAGCGCGCCAGCAGCTCGAAGTTGGCGCCGAGCTGGCGCAGCACGCCCGAGGCGTAGTGGTGGAAGCCCGGCTCGCCGCGCGCCATCAGCCGCTCCAGGTGGGCGGGAAACACGGCACGGAACTGTGTCACGGGATTCTGCTGCGGACGGTTGCCGAGGTGCGTGCGCAGCAGCGCCAGCGAAGCGTCGAGCAACGACTCGCGCCCGCGCAGCCGGCCATCGCGGCGCACTACCTCGGCATGCACGAAGGGCAGCGACTCGGCGCTGCGCGCTCCCGGTGCCAGCCGGAAGATCGCGGCGTAGTCCTCGCCGCTGGCGGTGTGGTAGCCGTCGGTGTGGTAATAGCCGACGGCGCCCGCCTGGGGGATCAGCACGTCGACGGCGATGCAGGTCGGCGTGCGGTGGCGCTGGTAGCCCGCGCCGGGCGGCGGCGGCAGCTGGCCGCTGTCGAGTTCGATCACGACGAGATGGCCGCGCGCGGTCTGCGCCGCCACGTGCGACTCGAGCGAGTCGTACAGCGTCAGCGCATGGGCGGTCAGCCCGTAGAGCCGCTCCAGGTCCGCCACCGGAAAGCGGCACTGCGTGAAATGATCGGCCTCGAAATCCTGGCGCACTGCGCACGGCAGCGCGGCGACCGGTGGCAGTTCAAGTCCGTGCAGCAACTCGATCCACAGGTCGACATGGCAGTTGACGTGCGACCACACCGGATTGCCGCCACGCAACCCAGGCCCGCCACGTCCACGCATCTTGGTGTCGCCGTACACTAGAGACCTCCGCGCCTGCCATGCCGATCCAATCGCGGGTGTGCGTGGCCCGCGCCGGATGCGCGCCCTCGCGCTCGCGTTCCGGCTGCCGTGCACTGACTGTCTGCTGTCATGCCCGCCTTCTCCCTGCCCCGAGCCAAATGCTTGCGCCATCGGTCTTGATGGCGATCTTGGCGCGCGCGGTTCAGGACAGTCTGTTGGACGGCGCACAAACCTTGCACGGGCCCACAGGTTCGGCCGTCATTGCGTGGCGCAAGGACGCGCATGCCGATGGCAAAGGCGTCTGTACCGTTCGCCGCAGAGGTTGAGTTCCGGTTGAGCCGGTTTAGTGGCATTCAGCCGCATGCGTGACGCGCATGCTGCTTCTGGTTGATAGAGGCGTGCGTGCCGATTGGATATCGTCAAGAGGACGTGTGGGCGGGCAGTATTGCCTGCACGCCTTCAAAGCCCGCATGGTCCCCCGGTCGGCGGGCTTCTTTTTTTGTGGCATGGCACGGCGCGCGCGACAGGGTTCGGCAGCGCGGCGACGCCAGCAGGCATGTGCATGCCCTGTGGGTGCACGGCAATGGCTGGCGAGCGGGACTGGTGGCAGGCAGCACTGCTGCAGGACAACGGCAGCAGTGGTCGCACCTCGCGCTGGCGCTGGCGAGGCACGCGGAACACAGCAGGGCGCCGCGGCGCCCTGGCTCAGGGCAGCGTAGCTGCCGGCAGGCGCAGGCGATGCTGCGCCAGGATCAGTGCGCGCAGGCTTTCCACCCGCAACACCGCTTCACGCTGTCCTGCTTCACGCGCGGCCTGCGCTGCGGCATGCTCGCAATCGTAGCGGCGACCATGCAGTTCTCCGCGATACAACAGCGGCTGCTCGCCCGCACCAGCCAGCCGGATCTCGAAGCAGCAAGCCCACTTGCCCCGGCCCTCGCGCACGGCGAAGCCATGCACGACCAGGTATTCCATCCCGCCTTCCATACGACCCCCTAGCATCCCGGCGCGGCAAGCCCTCTTGGAATGGGGCTGCTCGGACGCCGGGCATCTCAAGCATAGTGCTTGCGCGCACAGAACGCCCTCATCCGCAGGCTGTAATCCTGTGGTGGCCGAAGGAGGGAAGCAAGAGAGGGACGGGCAGATTCAGGCGGCGCCAACGCTGTCGCAGGGCGTGGCCTGCATCAGCGAAAGGGCCATGCGCGGGAAGCACTGGCCGCCAGCCCACACCAGCGCGGTCGCGGCACAGACGAGCTCGGCAGGCGCCGGCACCGCCAGGCAACCGCTCGCGCCCAGCAGCGCGGCGTGGACGATCAGCGTCGCGTCGAGCCGGTCCGACAACACCAGCCAGCGGCGCGGCGCGAGCCGGGCCTGCATCTGTTCGAGCAGCTTGCGCGGGTCGCCGTCCAGCCCGCTGCAATCGATCAGCGCGACATCGGCCGGGTCGCTGCCGAGCTCGTCCGCATCGGGATGACGCTGCCGGCCGGCAGCACCATCCTGCAGCCAATGCGGCGCGCGCCACCGGATCGGGCGCGGCAGGCCCAGCGCTTCCAGGCGCCGCACCAGGGTGCGGCACATCATTTCGTTGCTGGCGATCAGGTAGGTCGGCATCGAATCGGCAATGGAGGCCACGGCCGGTGCGGCGGGATGGGCCCGGGGTCAGAAGGTCAAGTGGCCGGATGGCCCGCCGTGGCAAACATGGCGGGCCTCGCGGCGAGCGCGCCCTGCCGTTGGGCGCCTGACGCATGGCGCGCGGCAGGCGGCGGCGAACGCCTCCCTGTCAACGTAGCAAGCGCTCCCCGGCACCGCCTCATGCTTTTGGCGGAGGCCGCCACGTCAAATGGATGACCTGCGGGGATGGCCGCGGCACCGGATCCGACCGGCGCCGGCATGGCTGCAACCGATGCACCCCAGAACGGTCATGCAGGGGGGCTTCAGGCGGCCCGGCACGCGCCGAGCGGCCGCACCGCCGGCGGGCCGGCCCAGTCCAGCGTGGCGCCACGCTGCAGCGCCACGTAGACAGCTTCGCCCTTGTTGCGTACATGGAGCCGCTGGTACAGCGTGCAGGCATGCGTCTTGGCCGTGGCGACGGAGATATTGAGCATCCGGCTGACGGTCTTGATCGGATAGCCGCGCGCGAGCAGGGCCAGTACCTCATACTGCCGTTCGGTGATGTTGAGCAGATGCGCGCCGCTCGACGGCGTTTCGCTCGTATACACAGGCGGCGTGGCCGGTGTTTCGCCGCGCAACGCATGCAGCGGCACCACCACCGGGGCATCGGCGTGACCGGACGGCATGGATGGCGCGGCCGGTGCGGACTGTGCGGACATGGCCAGCGTGCCGGCATCGTCGCTGCGTCCGCTGGCTGGCTCGGACAGCAGCAGCGACGGGAAGCACTCCCCACCGGCCAGCACCAGCCGCACCGCGGCGTCGAGCGCTTCGGCGCTGGCGGCCTTGTGCAGGCAGCCACGTATGGACTCCGGCAGCGCCGGCCGTGACAGTGCCGCGGCGGGCCGCTCGGTCAGCAGCAGCACGCGCCGGGGCCGCAGGCGCTCGCACAGGTCGTCGAGCTGGGCCCAGCCTGCCGCGGCGTCGTGCGGTAGCCCGTACACCAGCAAGTCGGCGTCTACCAGCCAGAGATCGGGGTCGATCGGCGCGAGCGGATCGATATCGATCAGGTCGCCCGGGAGATGCGCTTGGGCCAGAAGGTGGCGAAGACCCAGGCGCAGCAGTGGATGGTGTTCGATCAAGAGGATGCTGGCCATGGCCGCTCTCCTTCTTATTGCGGCAAGCCCAGGTCCTGCGACAAACCCGTTCTTGCTGTTGGACCGCCTTCCGCTATGCTGCGGCTCGTCGATCCATACGATCCGGCTTGTTCCTGGCCTGGTACGGCGTCCCGTCGGTTGCCGTGCCCGTCCCTTCCCTTGGAGTGCCGAATCGCCCCGTTTGCGCCGTTCGAACCGAGTCTGGCCGGCTGGTGCCGGACCCGCGCAGTTCATGACTAACGCTTTAGCAACTTTCCGATCAAATTTAACAGAATCTAATTCTGATCTTCAGCTTATGAAACAGGGGCGTCGAAAGCAAGCCTCTGTTGCATTGCAGCGGGTATTCCCGAAGGGGGGTCCCTCCGTCCCGGAACGCTGTCACGGGCGGCCCACTGCGACCCTGCCAGCGAGCTTAGATCGACAAACGGGTGTTCGGGTGGCCCGGGGACTGGCGGAATGCCGCTTACCTCGCATAAAATTATCGGCATTGCTCTTTGCTGTGCATTTCTGGCCGGATGGATTTGGCCTGAGTTCAAGTGCCTTATAAATCAAGGAGTTGCCGTAAGCCATGTGCCCTCCCCCACCGACGCTCCCGCACCCCTGCCCATGTTGCCCGGATCGCATGCCGTCAGCCTGACCCGCAGCGAATTCGCCGCCGTCCGCGCCTATGTCCAGGGCATGCCGGCAGCGTTGGTCGTCGGCCGTTACCTTGCCGACGACGGCGATGACGACGATGCCGGCGAATCGGCACTGCGAACCCTGCTGGGTCTGCGCGACCGCATGGTCCAGCTCGCCCATCTCCATGGCCGCGCCGACCTGGGCGAACTGCTGGTGTCCGGTCCGGGCCGTTCCAACCGCGGCATGGATCGCCGGGTGGATGCGTTGGCGGAACTGGAACGGCTCGGTACGGCGCCGCCGCGGGCGGAGCATGGCGTGGAACTGTGGTTCGGGCCGTCACTGGCACGCCGCCTGCGCAAAGCCAATATTGTTACTATTAAGGCACTTATCGCATTGACAAATGCCCGCGGCACGGGATGGTGGCGGCGTGTGCCACGTATCGGCGCCCTCGCCGGCCAGGCCATCAACCGCTGGCTGGCGGAACATCGCGACCTGGTCCGCACGTCCCAGGGCCAACCCATGCTGGCCGCGCATGTAGGTGACCGCGCGCCGCTGGCGCGCGGCGCGCTGACACCGGACATGCCGCGCCTGCTGCCGCTGGAACTGCTCGCCGGTGACGCCGGGGCATCGCCCGCCTGTCCCTTTGCGAGCGGCGTCGACGTGGTGCGCAAGTGGCTGCACGCCAGTGCGCCCCCTGCCGGCGCCACGTACGCGGCGTACCGCAAGGAGGCCGAGCGGTTGCTGCTGTGGTCGGTGATCGAGCGCCGCAAGGGTCTCGCCGCGCTGGACGGGCAGGACCGCCAGGCATACCTGGCCTTTCTTGCGGACCCGCAGCCGGCGGCGCGCTGGTGCGGACCGCGGGCTTCCCGGCAAGTCGGGGCCTGGCGGCCATTTACCGGGCCGCTGGGCGATGCCAGCTTGCGGCATAGCATGCGTGTCCTGGGCGCCTTGTGGGCCTGGATGGCGCGCAACGGGTACGCCTCGGCCGCGCGGTGGCTGCCAGCAGGCGGACCGGCAACGGGTACAGGAACGGATATCGGGATGACGCGCGCGGCAGGCGATGTGGCTTCCGGCCTTGACCCGGGCAGCGCTGCCGGCGAGGGAATTGTCGACGACATGGCGCTGGTGCGCTTCACTGCCTGGCTGGAGAACGAATGCGTCCAGCCCGATGGCCGGCGCTACCGCGCCGCGGCCGCAGCGGTCGCGCTGCTGCGCGAATGCCGGCCCCGCTTTGCCGGGCTGGTGGCGCTGCGCTGGAAAGACCTGCGGATCCTCGACCGGGTGCCGGCAACGAAGGCGGACGAAGCATTGGATGGCGACCGGCTTGCGCTCAGCGATACGGCGCTGGCCGCGCTACGCCGCCATTGGCAAGACCGGGCGCTGGACCTGGACATGCCCGCGATGGCGGATGTGCCCCTGCTCGGCCCGCCCGTTGCGCCGCCCACCCGGCGGGCGCAGCGCAAGCTCGCCAGCATGACCCACCCGCCCTACTCGGTGCGAGGGCTGCACGCACTGCTGTCGGCGGTGATTACGCGCTATCGGAGGCTGGATGCGAGCTTCCCGGCGTGCACGCCGCGTGACCTCGTGCGCGAGGCTCGGCGTTGCCAGACAGCGTTGGCATCGGCCGAAGAAGTTGGTACGGAGAAAGATTCGCCGTAGGGTCTGGCTGTACGGAACAGGACCCTTTTCGGCATGAACAGCCTTGGCTGACCATCTGCCTTGGCGTAGATATGGGTGGCAGCATCGCCACCGAAGAACTGGGTACGCTGCAGGGGTCTTGCCGAGCGATCCTGCCACGTCCGCGGTCTCCCTGATGCGCCGGGAGTGCGGTGATTCGTAGCCCGCTTCCCCGGCACCTGACTCGCTCAGCGGACTCGATCAGAGCAAGGTCTTGTCCAGCCCGAAGCGAGCCTTGAGGAGTTCGACCAGGTCCTCGCGGGCGCTGCGGTCGCCCAGCTGGACATCGAGGACGACGCGCCCCGAATCCCACTCCTTGATGGTTCCGAGCAACTGGCCGCTGTCGGTCCGGATTTTGTATTGCCGGCTGATTTCCTTGACCTTGCGCGCCTTGCCTTCCTGCGCGTGCTTGCGGATTGCCTCGACTTCGCGGCTCGACAGGCCATCGTTGATGATCCGTGCCGCCAGCTCGCGGGTTCGCTCCTCCCCCGCCAGCTTGCAATACAAAGTCAGCTCATAGCCCGCGGCGATGCCGATCGCGCTCGGCCGCTCGCGCATCACGCCCAGCACGGACTCGGGCAGGCGCAATAGCGCCAGCGTCTTGTTGACCGTTCCAGCGGACATCCCGGTCAGTTCACAGATTTCTTCTTCCTTCTGAACCTTGCCTTCATCGAGCAACTGGCGCCAGGCAATCGCATTGTCCAGCGCCGACTGGTCCGAGCGCTGCTCGTTGAGCATGAACGACAGCCGGTAGAAATCCAGGTCGCTCAGGTCGTCCTCGACAAAGCACTCCATCTCGAGCTTGCCGGCCGAAGCCAGCGCTCGTTTGCGGTAGTGGCCGTCGATCAGGATGTAGTGGCCGGGACGCGAGGGGTCGGGTGCAGCGAGACCGGGGGTCTTCTGTCCATGCGTGGCGATCGACGCCGCACGCTCCTGCACGACCGCGGGATCATAGATCCGGCGGGCATTCAGTGGATTGTCGTGGAGCTGCGCCAGCGGAATCCGCACCAGCTGCCGGCCGGACGCCATCTCGCCCGCACTTTCAGCGCTGAAAACCGCCGCGGCGTCGTTGGCCCTGCCCTGCAGCAGGCCATTCGGATGCTGCGAAATTGCTGCCTCGGCCCGCGCAAAGCGGTCCAGCGTGTCGTTGCGGTTCTTCTCCGCCACCATGCCGGCGAGCATGCCGGCCTTAAGGCTTTTCAGTTTTGTAGCCATGCCTTATTGCTCAATCAAAGACAACACTTCGTCGACCATCATGTCGACCTCCTGTACCGCTTCACGCGCTCCGGCAACGCCATGGACGGTACAGCCGATCGCCTGGCATTCGCGGAAGGCCGAGCGCGATCCAATCATCGAATTCAAAAGCGGCACCTCGCCATCGTCACCCAGGATCTCGATCGCCTGCCGTGCGATCGACACGCGCCGCTGAACCATATTGGCCATTACCCGGATCAGCAAGGTTTCATTCTGGACTTGCGCATGTTGTGCCAGCGTTTTAGCGGCGACCGCCGCCCATAGGTCCGGAGGCGACGGCACTACCGGGATGATGGCAAGGTCGGAAATCAGCAGCGCACTGGATGGCGCCGCCGAGTGAACCGCAGGCGGACAATCGACCACGATGTAATCGTAGTCCTGCACAAACTTCCGAACCTCCCGGTGCATGGCGCCGCCCGAGGGCGCCAGGCCGATCACCGACGCGGGAAACGGGCGCTCATCGCTGGCCTGCGCAGCCCAGCGGGTGGCGGTGCCTTGCTCGTCCATGTCGACCAGCATGGATCGGGCACCGCGCAGGCCGAGTGTTCCCGCCAGATGCATGCTGACCGTGGTCTTTCCGCAACCGCCTTTCTGGTTGAAAACGGTAATGATTTTGGCTGCCACTGCGACCTCTCTTTCAGCGCTGAAAGCGCGGTTGACTCTTAAGGCGCAACTGTAGCCAAAACCAGGTGACGCTTCAACCGTTTTACAAATTTACAAATATTTTATTAAGGTGCAGCGGAGCGTCGTCCCGGCTTTTTGCAGGAGAGGTCGCGTTCGACAATAAATTTGCTTGAAATGCGCCCGCCCCTATGTCTAAAGTATTTGTAGTGCGCATTACGCCGCACATGACACCGCAATCCAAAGTGGTTATGATGCGCGCTACAGTCGAGTCAAGTCGTGTCAACCTCGTCGGCTTCCGTTCGGTATCTACGAGAACTCAACGTGCTTGAACGGTTGTTTGCGTGGTGTACTAGAACTTGCTTCGAAAAGGAACTCTTATGGCAACCGGTACGGTCAAGTGGTTTAACGAGACCAAGGGCTTTGGCTTCATTACCCCGGACGATGGTGGTGCAGATCTGTTTGCGCACTTCTCCGAAATCCAGGGTTCTGGCTTCAAGACCCTGAAGGATGGGCAACGCGTGACGTTTGAAGTCAAGCAGGGTCCGAAGGGCCTGCAGGCTTCGGCCATCAAGCCGGCCTGATCCAGCTGATTTGCCCGCTGCAGCAAACCTGCCGCGGCGGACAAACAAAAAGGCAAGCGTTCAACGCTTGCCTTTTTTGCATCTGGCCATTCGGCCAGGAACTCAGCCCAGCTTGCGCACGCTGGTACGGGACGGCTGCAGGATCAGCGCCTTGGACGAATCCGCATCGACCTTGGCCCCCGGATAGACCACCAGCACGTCCTTCAGCGCCTTGCGGAACAGCGCGCGGAACTTGCGCTCGCTTTCGGTTTCCGTACCGAATTGCATTTGCAGGGCTTCCCACGGGATCTCGGTGCGCCGCTGGATCGTGAAGAACCGGTAGGTCAGCCACGAGTAAACGTCCAGCGCGAACGGCGACTGCTTCAGCGCCTTCAGTGCACGCATGTCCACCGGTACCGGTCGGTTGACCAGTTCGTTGAAAAACGGCTCGGACAGCACCACAAAGCTCTCGAACATCGACCCCTGCCCCGGCTGCATCGGGTCCCACCATGTCGACAACTGGTCGGCCAGCAGGTAGCCCACACGGTCGATCGATAGCGGCTCGTGATTCGGGTTCTGATTCTGGCTAGGCGTCGACTTGTTCTGCACGATCGCAATGGTTGCGGAGAACAGCCGGATCATCTGCTGGCGAACCAGCGTCATGGTGCCCCGCTTGCCGCCAGTGGCCATCGGGATACCGAGGTTGTACATGAATTCGGACAGCGAATTGCCCAGCGAGATACGCCGGTCTTCCACCGTCCCGGTGAATTCACCCCGTTTTTTCTTCGCCATGATCTCCTTGCCGATCCAGGCAAGCATCAGGCGCGGATAGGAGCCATAGGGATAGCCCAGCGAGACGGTCTCCGACACCAGCTTCTGGCGGCCGTTGGCGGCGCGTTCAGAGCGCTGCTGCGTGAAGTAGCCCGGCTGGATCATCAGCGAGATATTGCCGCTGGTACGCATCCATACCGGCGGTGCGCCCTTGGGCGCCCGATATGGCAGCGTGACCTGGACGCTGGCGCGGCTGAGGAAGCCAACTTCGCCGCTTTGCCAGGCGTCTTCGCGTTCCATGGCCTGCGCCTCGTCAAACAGACGCTGGAATTTCTCGGACGGAACCAGGATGTTCTCGTTGCCGGGAACAATGATGCGGGAGGGCTCGGCATCCACGTCGAGGACACTTCGATCCCCCGTGGCGGCCGGGGAGCGTTTGATGGGCATATTGGCGTGCTTCGGATTACCCGCCTTTGTACTCGAAGCCGCAAAAGTTGTCACGCAGAAACAGGTACGCTGAGGTTTGGTCTTGCTTGCCTCGGTTTTGTCGTGCGGGGACTCTCACGACTGGTAGCTGGGGGGCGGACGGTGGGCAACCCGCAAGGGTTGTCCACGGTGCGCAACCCTGTGACTACCAGTAAACGATACCGATACGGGTTAACTACTTGTAAACCGTATACGTGAAGTTCAGCGCCTTGATTCGTAAGGAAAAAAACTACCCTTGCGAACCCGAATCTGCGGACAACCGTACTCGATTCTGCGAAGGGCCGAACCCGTATCTGCGGCGCCCCGAACCTGTATCTGCGGACCGCGCGTACTGGTTTCTGCGGGGATAACCCCGTGTTTCCACAGGCTTTTCCACAACGCAGACCGCGCAAAGCGTACCCGTTTCTGCGGCGACCCGGGCGGTATACGCCGTTTACGCCCGGTTTACCGCCGGATTGCGCCGTCGCGCGGCCTGCGACATGGGTTATCCACGCAGAAAAGGGTTCGAGCCCTGGATCGCCCTCGGCCTCCCAGCGCCGGCGGCGTACCCATTTCTGCGGTGAATGGGCCGAAACCGTACCTGATTCTGCGTGGCGGAGAAAAACGGCTGCGCCTTTGCCTCTGCGTACCCGTTTCTGCGGCGTACCCAATTCTGCGCCCGCAGACCTGTGCGCCGGGCGTTGGCCCCCGTACCCGTTTCTGCGGTGAGATCTCGGGCTCTGTACCTGCATCCGTACCCATTTCTGCGTTGAAGGGGTGGGGTTGCGGATGGATGTACTGCCAAGTTTCTATTATATATCTGCCTCATAGGAAAAGCTAGCGCTCACACTCAACGTATACATGAGTGTGCCGCCCCTCATCCATGCGTACCTGTTTCTGCGAGCCAGTCGGGGGCTGCGCTTCATCCCAACAAGTCGGAAATGTCCGGAAACCCCGGACGCCGTACCCGTTTCTGCGCGACAGGCGGCATCCACGCACTTGTGGTGGCCGTACCTGTTTCTGCGAGCGTTCGTTTCAAGCTTTTGGCTGAACGGATCTTGTGCGCTGCAATACGAGGCGTACCCATTTCTGCGTGGCGTTCGCGGCGTAGTCGTGTGGATATCTAGGCGTCCGGCTGTTACCGGCGCCCCATGATCCGAGCAAGCCTGGTAACGCGGTGGAACCGGGCGTACCTATTTCTGCGGGCTGTGCGAACCCACGCCAGGTGGCGTTCTGGCACCAGGCGTACCCGTTTCTGCGTTGTTGCGAGCCGCTGGGAAGAGGCTTTATGGCGACGGGCGTACCCGTTTCTGCGTTAGCGGGCGGATGGCGCCCGCAGCTTGCACTGCAGCAAGGCGTACCCGTTTCTGCGGGCGGCATGTGGATAGGAAAGTAAGCGCCAGGACCGGCGCATAGAAGCCGGGAGGCAGGAAAACGGGGAGCGGGAAAGCGGGAAAGCGGGAAAGCGGGAAAGCGGGAAAGCGGGAAAGCGGGAAAGCGGGAAAGCGGGAAAGCGGGAAAGCGGGAAAGCGGGAAAGCGGGGAGGCGGGGAAGCGGGGAAGCGGGGAAGCGGGGAAGCGGGAGGCGGGGAAGCGGGAGGCGGGGAGGCGGGAGGCGGGAGGCGGGAGGCGGGAGGCGGGAGGCGGGAGGCGGGGAGAGCGGCGGACCTCCCGGCGGGCAACCCACGCGCCGCCGGCAGCGCAAGCCGACAGAAAACAAAAAACCCCGCCGAGGCGGTAATGCCGTTCAGTTAAGGTCCTTTCTGAGGAACCGGACGG
>NZ_JADGMP010000013.1:0-65571 GCF_015549295.1 Cupriavidus sp. IK-TO18 | reverse complement strand
CCGCCGCGCAGCGCGGTCTCCGACGCATTGGCCGCCAGCCCGCTGGCCTGGCGCGCGTTGTCCGCGTTCTGGCGCACGGTGCCGGTCAGCTGCTCCATGCTGGAGGCGGTCTGCTCCAGCGACGCCGCCTGCTGCTCCGTGCGCTGCGACAGGTCGTTGTTGCCGGCAGCGACCTGGTGCGTTGCCGTGGAAATGCTGGCCATGCCTTCCTGGATTTCATGCACCACTGACAGCAGGCTGCGCTGCATGGTCTGCATCGCCTGCGCCAGCGCGCCGATCTCGTCGCCGCTGCGATGCTCGAAGCGCGTGGTCAGGTCGCCCGCGCCCAGCCGCAGCGCAAAGTCCAGCATGTCGCCCAGCGGCCGGTGCACGCGCGCCAGCAGCATGGTGCCGGCCGCGAACGAGGTCGCCAGCGCCAGTGCGAAGCCGCCCCACAGCCACGGTCGCAGCGTCGCGGCCCCTGCCGGGTCCAGGATCTCGACCGCTGCCAGCGCCGCCAGGAACCACACCAGCCCGCCCGCCTGCGCCCACAGGATGCGGCGCTTCAGGTTCATGCGCAGCGCGCGTTGCGCCAGGCCGGCGAGCCCCGTGCGCACCACGGCGCCGTCACGGATCGCCAGTCCCGCAGCGCGTCCCGCTCGGAAGCGCGCATACAGCGCGCCGGCGGCTTCGACCTGCTCGCGCGAGGGCATCGAACGCACCGAGGTATAGCCGACCACGCGCCCGTCGATGCGCGTGGGCGTCACGGTGGCGGTGACCCAGTAGAAGTCGCCGTTCTTGCGGCGGTTCTTGACCACGCCGATCCAGGTGCGGCCGGCTTCCAGGTTTTGCCACAGGTCGGCAAACGCCTCGGGCGGCATGTCGGGATGGCGCACCAGGTTGTGCGGCGCGCCCATCAGTTCCTCGGCTGCATAGCCGCTGGCCTCGATAAAGGTGCGGTTGGCGAAGGTGATACGGCCCTTGAGGTCCGTGCGCGAGATCAGGTAGTCAGATGGTGAGAGCTGGTATTCGCGCTGCGTAACGGGTTGGTTGTTTCGCATGGATGATATCGATACTGCTTGCCCGAAGAAACCATGGCTGCCAGGCATGGCGCAATTCCGGGCGGTACGATCCGGCAGGCGTGCCAGCCGGGCGGCGGGGGTGAACAGGCAGGTGTGGCAGGGATCAGGCCACGGCGTCGAGCGCGGCCAGTTCTTCGGTATTGAGCAGCTTCTCGATATCGACCAGGATCAGCATGCGCTGCTCGACCGAGCCGAGGCCGCGGATGTAGTCGGTAGCCAGCTCGCCGGAAAAATGCGGCGTGGGCTTGATCTGCGCGGGCGTCAGCGTCAGCACGTCGGAGACGCCGTCGACGACGATGCCGGTGGTGCGCTCGTTGAGATCGACGATGATGACCACGGTGTACTGGTCATAGCTGACGTTGGCCTGGCGGAACTTGATGCGCAGGTCGATGATCGGCACGATGATGCCGCGCAGGTTGATCACGCCCTTGATGTAGTCGGGCGCATTGGCAAGCTGGGTGACCGACTCGTAGCCGCGGATCTCCTGGACCTTCAGGATATCGATGCCGTACTCTTCGCGGCCCAGCGTGAAGGCCAGGAATTCCTCGCCCGCGCCTTCGTTCACGCCTGCCGCGCCGTTTGCCTTGTCGATATGCCGCATCGTCAGCCCCCATTCTGGTCATGCCGGTTTCCTGGCGCCGTGCGCCGGGGCGTGGTTTCGCCCACCAGTGTTTACGGCAGCAAACGGGGTGACTGAAGGCCGATGCGGCGCCTTCCTTACCCTTCCGAGGAGGGGTGCGGGGGCGCCAGCAGCGCCGCCACGGCCTGCATCAGCGCATCGGGATCGAAGGGCTTGGGCAGGAAGCCCGAGGCGCCCGCGGCGCGGGCCTGCTCGCGGATGCTGCCGTCATGCTCGGTGGTCAGCATCAGGATCGGGATGGCGGCGTAGCGCGCGCTGGCGCGCAGTCGGCGGATCAGGGTCAGGCCGTCCATGCCGGGCATGACCTGGTCGGTGACCAGCATGCCGAACGCGACATGATCCGCGGCATCGTCATCCGCAGCCGCGGTGTCGGCCAGCGCATACGCCTGCTCGCCGTCGGCCGCCTCGGTGACGTCGAACCCGCCGGCACGCAGGCATGCGCCGATCATGCGGCGTAGCGAGGGGGAATCGTCGACGACGAGAATGCTGGGCAATGACATTGGCGCCTCCGTTGGCAGGGCTCGGTTGATCCGCCGGATGCTGAAGCAGTGCTTGGCGCGGATGGCGCGCGGCCGGCGACGGACAGGCCGGCGCAGGGCCGCGCTGCAAGCGCGCGGGCCCTGCCAGCGTGGATATCGGCATGGCAGGCGCGTCGCTTTAGCGTTTTTGGCGTTTTTTCGGCCTGGTGCTTGTGCGTGCGGCGCGGCGCTCAGGCTGGCTGCGGCCCGCGCAACGCCTCGGCAAACCCTGCCGCATCGAGCGGCAGCGACAGCAGGAAGCCCTGCACCTCGTCGCAGCCCATCTCGTTGAGGATTTCCAGCTGCGAGGCCGACTCGACGCCTTCGGCCACCACCTTCATGCGCAGCTCGTGCGCCAGCGCCACCATCGAGCCGACGATGGCGCGCCCTTGCGCATCGGTGTCGAGCCCGCCGATCAGCGTGCGGTCGATCTTGAGCGTGCCCACGCGCAGGCGCTTGAGATAGCCCAGGCTCGAATAGCCGCTGCCGAAGTCGTCCAGCGCCACCTGGATGCCGAGCGACTGCAGCTCGGCCAGCGTCTCCAGCGATTTGCCGATGTCCTTCATGGCGGCGGTCTCGGTGATCTCCAGCGTGATCGCCGACGGCGGGATGTCGTGCTGGTGGATCTGCTCGAGCAGGTACTGCGGGAAATTGCGGCTGGCAAAGCGCAACCCCGACACGTTGATCGCCACCGGCACGGTCGGCAGGCCGGCGTCCTGCCACAGGCGCACCTGGCGGCAGACGCTGGTCAGCACCCAGTCGTCGAGCTTGTCGATCTGGCCGGACTGCTCGGCCACGGCGATGAACTCGGCCGGGCTGACCTGGCCCAGCGCGGGATGGCGCCAGCGGCACAGCGCCTCGGCGCCCACCAGCGTGCGGCGGCGGGCGTCATACTTGGGCTGGAACTGCAGCGACAGCGCCTCATCCTGGATCGCCAGCCACAGGTCGCGGCGGATCACGCGGGTGCGGCGGGCCCGCTCGCCGGCAGCGCTATTGAACAGGCGCACCTGGTTCGAGCCGCTTTCGCGGGCCTCGGCCAGGCTCACTCGTGCGGCTTGCATCAGCGCCTCGGAGGTCTGGGCGTCGCGCGGGTAGATGGCGATGCCGATATTGACGCCGATCTGCATCTGCAGCCCGCGCGCGGCGATGAATTCCGCCAGCGAGCCCAGCACGCGCGAGCCCAGCTCCTGCGCGCGGCCGTGGTGCACCAGCTCGGGCACGCCGACGGCGAACTCGTCGCGCGCCAGCCGGGCGAGGAAGTCGTGCGGCTCCAGCACGGCCTGCGCCAGCGCGCCGGCGTCCTGCGCCAGGATATCGTCGGCGCGGATCTCGAAGACTTCGTCGACCTCGCGGTAGTCGGCAATATGGATCAGCAGCACGGCGCAGCCGGTGTCGGCCAGCCGCGCCTGGGCCATGGCCTGGTCCAACCAGCGGCCGAACGCGACGCGGTCGGGCATCACGGTGGCGACGCTGTACTCGCCCACCGTGCCCTGCCCGCGCGCGGTGGCGCGCACCGTAAGCCGGCCGGGAATGCGGGCGCCGCGCCGCACCAGCCGCGGCTCGGCGCCGCGCACCAGGGCGGTGGCGGCATCATCGGCAAGATCCCCGGCGGGGCTGGTCTCGGTGCGCGATACCGGCAGCCAGCCGCGCGACTGCGCCCGGTGCAGCGCGAACATCAGTGCGCACAGCGCGGTCAGGCCGCCTGCCAGCCAGGCGGGATGAGGCAGTCCGGCCGC
Organism: Cupriavidus sp. IK-TO18; assembly: GCF_015549295.1. Taxonomy (NCBI): domain Bacteria; kingdom Pseudomonadati; phylum Pseudomonadota; class Betaproteobacteria; order Burkholderiales; family Burkholderiaceae; genus Cupriavidus; species Cupriavidus sp. IK-TO18. Next base: position 61,616 of record NZ_JADGMP010000013.1, on the reverse strand, counting down.
GTCGATGCAGGCGCGCGCCGAAGGCGCGCCGGCGCCGCAGGCCCGGCCCAGGTGGGTGCCGGCCGCGGCCACCATGCCGGCGCCGGCGACCACCGCCAGCACCGCCGCGCCGCGCCACAGGCGCGCGCCCTGGCGCAGCCACTGCAACAGCAGCTTGGCGGCGGCGGTGGCGGCCGCGGCGGCGGCGAAGCTGGCGGCCATCTCGGCGGTGTCGTTGGCCACCGGCACGCTGCCCGACAGCACCACCACCACCACGGGCAGGCTCACGGCGAGCTGCGACAGCAGCGCCGCCGTCCAGGTCAGCGTGCGCAGCGACCGGCTTCCGGCGCCCTCGTCCGCACGCCCGGCGCGGGCGCCGAGGGCGGCGGCCACGCCCAGCAGGGCGGCGAGCAGCAACAGGACGGTACTCAGGGCAATCATTGGGCTGCGCGGTGGTAAAGAAAATGCGCGAAGACAAAGCCGACGCGGGGCAAACCTCGCATCATGGCATCTTGCGGTCGCCGTGTGAACAACACAATACGGGGGTCCCCTGCCGGGGACATCTGTTTAGAACGCACTCCAGTCATCGTCGCGGCCGGCGGCGACCGGCGCCGGCCGCGGCGCGGTGCCGGGGCCACGGTACCGCCTGCAAGGGTAAATACCGAAACCACGTTCTTCAGCTGCTGGTGATGCGCGAGGCCAGGTCGCCGCGCGCAATGCGCTCGAACATGGCCAGCGCTTCCTGCACCGGCGTGACGATGGCGCGGTTCAGTGCCACCGTGCACAGCACCGCGACCGCCAGCCCCAGCACGACCAGCGCGATCGACAGCGTGCGGATGCTGGCAAAGCTGGCCTGCGCGGCGTCGAAATTGGCCTTGCCGGCGCCCAGCTGGAATTTCTGCAGCGCTTCATGCGCGCTGGACATGCTGCGTTGCAGATCGGGCAGTACCTTGCGGGCCAGGCGCATGCGGGTCATGGCCAGCATGGCGTCGCTCAGCGCAATGGACGAAGCCAGCTGGTTGGAATACGTCTCCTTGAGCGAGTCGTTGCCGGAGGAAATACCGTGCAGCCCGGCGCCGCCTACCAGCAACAGCAGCACCGACAGCATTCCCATGGCGCCCCGCAACAGGGTCTTGATCTGGATATTGTGGTGGAAAGACATTGTTGAAAGGAAAACGTAAGCATTCCGCGAGGCACGCTCCTGGCCTCGTTACGGCAAGACCAGACACCCACTTGATCCGCCCTGCCCGGATAACGGCGCGGCCCATCTGGTACTTGAGCAGCAGCGCCCGGCCGCGCGGCAAATGGCCGGAATTAACCCGGATGTCGGATATACGGCACGCCGCGTCTCGCGGCATGTAAGCAGACGCTTTATTCACCGGAGCGGCGCCGATTATGGCAATTTGATTTCCACCGGCGCCGGCGCGCCCCGGCGCCACTGGTTTGCGCGGATCGCGCCGCTCAGGCCGATTTATGTGCCGGCCCGACAGTACAACAGAGGTAGTGCGGCATTGCGTTCCGGTTCAAATCCGGCGGGGCGACCGGAATGGTTCACGAAAGTTCACAGCAATATCGGCTGCAAGAATTTTCGCAAAAACCATGCAGGAATAGCGCCCCGGGATTTGCAGCGGCTCGCTACCCCGTTATAATTGTTTTCAGCATTTCAGCACACCCACAGCGCTGCGCAGCATTGCGCGACACCCCGCTGTACCGACACCCACGCATATCACCCCACCGGAAACCGAGGACGCAATGGCGACTTATCAGGAAATCGTTCAGCAAATCAGTGAACTGCAGAAGCAAGCCGAGGAAATCAAGGCGCGCGAACAGGCTTCGGTGATCTCGGATATTCGCGAGAAAATCGAGCAATATGGCCTGACCGCTGAAGACCTGGGTTTTGGCGTGAAAGCGCCGGCCGGCAAGAAGGCGGCAAACCGCAAGGTGCCGGTGCGCTATCGCGACAGTGCGGGCAATACCTGGACCGGCCGCGGCAAGCGTCCGGGCTGGCTGACCCAGGCCCTGGCACAGGGCAAAACTGTCGAGGACTTCCTGATTCGCTGAAGCGCGACGCCGGCACATGGAAAAACGCCAGGGTTGCAAACCGTGGCGTTTTTGTTTGGTGTATTACCGGCGTTGCCGCTCAGGCGCCGAATCCCTGCGGGTTCATCGACTGCCAGCGCCACGAGTCCTGGCACATGCGTTCGATGTCGTGCTGCGCGCGCCAGCCCAGCAATTGGTTGGCCAGCGCGGGATCGGCATAGCAGGAGGCGATATCGCCCGGGCGGCGCGCCACGATCTCATACGGTACCGGCTTGCCACTGGCGCGCTGGTAGGCCTCGACCACTTCCAGCACGCTGTAGCCGCGTCCGGTGCCCAGGTTGACGGTCATGCCCCGCCCCTGGTCGCGCAAGTAGACCAGCGCCGCCAGGTGGCCGTCAGCGAGATCGCACACGTGGATATAGTCGCGCACGCCGGTACCGTCGGGCGTGGGATAGTCGCCGCCGAATACCATCAGTTTCTCGCGGCGCCCGCCGGCCACCTGTGCCACGTATGGCATCAGATTATTCGGAATTCCGCGCGGATCTTCGCCGATCAGACCGCTTTCATGCGCGCCGACCGGATTGAAATAGCGCAGGTAGGCAATGCGCCATGCCGGGTCTGATTTTTCCAGGTCGCGCAGGATTTGCTCGCCCATCAGCTTGGTCTGGCCATACGGATTGGTCGCCGACAGCGGGAAATCCTCAAGGATCGGCACCGTCTGGGGATTGCCATAAACCGTCGCCGAGGAGCTGAACACCAGTTGTTTCACCCCGGCCGCACCCATGGCGGCGCAGACCGTCAGCAGGCCGTCAAGGTTGTTGCTGTAATACTGCAGCGGCTGGCTCACGGATTCGCCCACCGCCTTGAGCGCGGCAAAATGAATCACGCCGCTGATGCGGTGTTCGGCAAAAAGCTGGTCCAGCAAGGCGCGGTCGCGCACGTCGCCCTGGACAAAATGCGGGGTCTTGCCGGTAATGGCAGCGAGCCGCTCGATCACCACCGGGCTGCTGTTGCACAGATTATCCAGTCCGATCACGTGGTAGCCGGCATTGAGCAGCGCGACCCAGGTATGCGAGGCGATATAGCCGGTGGCACCGGTAAGAAGCAGGGTTTCGGGCATGAAAATAAGCGTCGGATTTCGATTCAGGGCGGCGCGGTCTCATGCGCGAGCATGCAATGCCTGATACCGCACATTGAACCCGCGCAGGCGGTAGTGTCGCCTATTATCCACGATGAGTCAGCCGCACCCGCTCAGCTGGCACACACAGTTACAAGCATGGCACCGCCGGACTCAGGCGTGTCTGTCGCTCGCCTGAACCACCAGCCCCGCCCGTGCCTGCCAGGCCTCATACGCGCCGCGCAGCCGCCAGCCCGATTCCAGGTCGCGCATGCCCAGGCATTGCGCCACCTCGGCCGGCGTCGTGCCGGCCTCGAAATGCATGGCCGCGCAGGTATTGCGCAGGGTCTGCGGCGAGGCCCGTTCATGGCGGCCGGCTAGTACGCCGGCTTCGTCAAGCAAAATTTCCACGCGTCGGTAGACCGAAGCCGCATGCATCGGCCGGCCCGCCGGCATGGCCGGGAACAGCAGGCTGCCGAGCGTGCCCGACGCCTCGCGCAGCACCAGCCACGCCCGCAGCGGGGCATGCGCCAGCGCGAACAACGGCGCGGTATAGGCGCGGCCATTGTCGGGACGCACCATGCGCAGCGCCATTCGGCCCGGGGCGCCATCGTCGATCGCCTCCAGGCGCAGGGCGCGCGCTTCGCCCACCTTCAGCCCGCCGCCCAGCAGCACCGCCAGCAAGGCGGCATCGCGCGCGCGCTTCCATTGCGTCGGCGATGCCGCACGGCATTCCTCCGCCGTCGGCGGCACGCCGGCCGGGCCGAGGATGCGGGCCACCAGCAGGTCGCGCTCGCCCGGCAGCAGGAAGGCAGTGGGGTCGTTCTCGCCCTCGGCGAGGTGCGCGCGCACCGCCTGGCTTCCCGGGTTGTGCATGCCCTCGCGCAACTGGGAGAGATGGTGGAACACCCGTTCGATCAGCCGCGCATAGCGGTAGCGGTGCGACTTGTGCAACTGCTGGGCGTCGAGGAATTCGCCGATCTGCTCCGCCGACCAGCTCAGCGGCGGCAGTCCGCGCTCGGCCGACCAGCGCAGCAGCTTGCCCCACATCGCCCGGTACACCACGCTGGTGCCGTGGCGGAAGCCATGCCGCGCCAGCCAGCCGTCGAAGGCGCGCTCGGGATGGGCGCGCCAGGCGTCGAGGTCGGCATCGAATAGCGCCGCCTGGCCGGGTTGGTGCGCGGTCGACTTAGTGGTCACTGACTCTCCTGCCGGTGGCTTGCGGGCGCGGGCGGGATTCCCGCTGTGCGATGCCGCCTATTGTAGTCAACCCGTCACTGCAAGGCGCCCTGGGCGGGCACGGGACCAAAACCGGCTTGCGCAGTGCAGCAGCGCATGCTACCTTTCATCCCACTATGCAACTGGTTGCATAAGACGCGAACACAAACAAGAACACGACGTAGCCGGCGCATGCCGCGACCGCCCAGAACAGTTTAAGGAGACTGCAGTGACCACCCAGCTGATTCCCGCAGCGCAGGCCTCGCTCGACACCTGGCACCAGTTGATTGCCAGCAATTCGATGGCCGGACTCGACGCCATCGTCGCCGACGACGTTGTTTTCCGCTCGCCGGTGGCGCATACGGCCTACCCAGGCCGTGCCGCGATCGCACTGGTGCTGACCACGGTGAACCAGGTGTTCCGCGATTTCCGCTACCACCGCAGCTTCGTCAGCGAGGACGGCCACAGCGTGGTGCTCGAGTTCAGCGCCACGGTCGATGGCAAGGCGCTCAAGGGCATCGACATGATCCGCTTCAACGACGCCGGCCATATTGCCGAATTCGAAGTAATGGTGCGCCCGCGCTCCGGACTGGAGGCGCTGGCCGCCGCCATGGGCGCGCGCCTCGCCAGCCAGAAGGACGTACTGACCGGTGCCGCGTAAGCGGCCAGGCCGCCGCCCGCGCCCGCCAGATTCTCATTGCCTCACCGTACTACCCAGGAGACTTCACCCATGGCCCTCCCCGCCCTGCTGCAGAACCGGCTGTCGCTGCCGGTGGTCTGCTCGCCGCTGTTCATCATCTCCAACCCCGACCTGGTGATTGCCCAGTGCAAGGCCGGCGTGGTGGGCTCGTTCCCGGCGCTGAACGCGCGCCCGGCGCCCAAGCTGGAAGAATGGCTGGACCGCATCACCACTGAACTGGCCGAGCACAACGACAAGCATCCGGACCGTCCGGCGGCGCCGTTCGCGGTCAACCAGATCGTGCACAAGTCCAACGACCGGCTCGAGCATGACCTGGAGCTGTGCGTGCGCTACAAGGTGCCGATCGTGATCACCTCGCTGGGCGCGCGCAAGGAAGTCAACGACTCGGTGCACTCGTATGGCGGCATCGTGCTGCACGACGTGATCAACAACGCTTTCGCGCGCAAGGCCATCGAGAAAGGCGCCGACGGGCTGGTGGCGGTGGCGGCCGGCGCCGGCGGCCATGCCGGCACGCTGTCGCCGTTCGCGCTGCTGCACGAGATCCGTGAATGGTTCGATGGCCCGCTGCTGCTGTCAGGCTCGATCTCCAGCGGCGACGCCATCCTGGCGGCGCAGGCCGCCGGCGCCGACCTGGCCTACATCGGCTCTGCCTTCATCGCCACGCAGGAAGCCAACGCGCAGGACGGCTACAAGCAGATGATCGTCGACAGCAGCGCCGGCGACATCGTCTACTCCAACCTCTTTACCGGCGTGCACGGCAACTACCTGCGCGGCAGCATCGAGCGCGCCGGGCTGGACCCGGAGGCGCTGCCGCAGTCGGATCCGTCCAAGATGAACTTCGGCTCGACCAGCGTGAAGGCCTGGAAGGATATCTGGGGCGCTGGCCAGGGCGTGGGCGCGATCAAGCGCGTGGTGCCGGCCGGCGAGCTGGTGCGGCGCTTTGCCGAGGAGTATGCGCTGGCGCGCCGGCGCCTGGGGTTGGGCGAAGCCAGCCAGGCGGGTGCCCGCGCGCTCGACGTGGCCTGAGCCTGACCAAACCCCAATAAAGAGCGCCGGCCGCAAGGCCGGCGTCTTGCTTTGGCGCGCGGCGCGCTACGCCGACTGCTGCTCCAGCAGCGGCAGCAGGTCTTCGCCCCACGCCACCCAGTCCTGCTCGAAGCGGATGCCACGGCGCAGCAGCGCGTAGCGCAACCGCTGCGCGCGGTCCATGTCGGGCGCGGAAAAATCCTTGCGCTCGATCGCCAGGTAGGTCTCGAGCCGTGCCTGGTGCAGCGCGATCAGCCGCCGCATTTCATCGCCCAGGCCGAGCGGCCCGATCGCGGCATCGGCACGCAGCTTGACCAGGATTTCCTCGCGCTGGTCGAGCCCGGCCCCCGGGGTCAGCACCCAGCGCACCAGTTCGTCGCGCCCGGCCGGCAGCACCTGGTAGACCTTCTTGCGATTCTTGCGGTCGGCGCCGCCCTCGTTTTCCGCCGCCTCGTTCTCGTCGGCCGCGATCCACCCGCTGTCCGCCATGCGCCCCAGCTCGCGGTAGATCTGCTGGTGGGTGGCATGCCAGAAATAGCCGATGGAGCGATCGAAGCGGCGCGCCAGGTCATAGCCGGACGACGGCTTTTCAAGCAGGGAGATCAACAAGGCGTGCTGGGTCGACATGCGTCTTGGCAATGGCCCGTCGGGGGCGGGTGATGGTTTCGGAGATGCCATGCGGCAGGAGCGCCGGTCATGCCGGTGCGCCACGGACCGCAAAAAACTGGCGCTATGTTAGCGCAATGCCCCCCTGCTGTCGGCAAGCCGTGATGCAAGGATCGCCGCAATCCGGCAATACCTGCAAACGCCGACATATATTCGGTAAATCTGGCAATTTCGAGATTTGGCAGCAAACAGAATTAAATAATGCTGAATAGCATTTTTGCGTTACCTGCCATACATTTCATACATTGAAACGCTGTGCGAGCAAGAAAAATCCGTCCCCGGCCGCACCATGCACCGAATCTGGAGTATGCCCATGACCGGAAAACCCATTGCCGAAGAGCGCGACGTCGCCTGGGAAGCCGATGCGGGCGAACGCCCGTTCGGCCTGCTGGCGCCGCTGCGCGACAAGGCCCCGATCTACTACCGGTTGCCCGATACGCCTGACGGGCACCATATCAAGGAATTCGCCAGCGGCCTGCGCCAGCTGGTACGTTTTGTCGGCGTCGAAGAACAGGTCGTCAAATACTGCCTGACCTGACTGGCGCGCTGCCTTTCCTGTGGTTGTCTCCTCCGAGCCCGATCCTGCGGGCAGGGACTTGAACCCGCGATTGCCGCGGGTTTTTTTCTTGCCGTGACGGTGTCCGGATGCGCCCGCCTCAGAGCTGCGGCGCACGGCAGGCCGCACCGCCGGCATTGGCGGCTTCAGGCATGCCGAACACCGCCCGCGCCCCGCACTGCGAACCGAACATGCGCGCCTGGTCGTGCCCCACGCCCACCACTTCATACGCCTGATGGCGGATGGCCAGGCCCGGGCTGGCGAGGTAGCGCTCGTAGCGCAGGTAGCCGCGCGCACGCTGCAGCCGCGTCGCGCCCTCGGCCTCGGCGCCGCAGGCCTTGTCGAGTACGCGGTGGTTGGGATCGTTGTCCTCGGTGCCGGCGAGATAGGTCACCTTGCGCCCGGCATAGCGCTTGTACAGCGCCATGCCGTCGGCACCTCTCGCGTACGGCACCATGTCCTGCACGCCGTAGCTGTACTTGTCGTAGTCCGGGCAAATGGCCTTGTCATACGGCGCGAACGACTTGCCATTGGCGCCGGCCGGCCGTACCGGCGTGAAATACAGGTAGGACGACGGATTGGCCACGACGTAGCGCAGGTCGATGCCGCCCGCGCGGATGCGCTCGTCGACATTGTTCAGCACCGCGTAGCGGTGCACGACCTGGGCGCCGCCGGAATGGCCGGCCACCGTCACCTTGCCGACCTGCGGCAGCCGCGCCTTGTCGGTGACGAAGGCGAGCAGGTCGTCGAGCACCTGCAGCGAACTGACGCGGGCCGGGCCGTCGATCGCGTCCTCGCCGCTGAGCCAGCCTTGCACCGACCATTGCGGCATGCCGGTAAAACCCTTCTTCTGGTCAGGCGTGCCGGGAAAATTCGGCGCGAGCAGCAGCACCTCGTCCGGCTTGCGGCCGCTGGCCTTCAGCAGTTCGGCGCCGGCGGCATAGTAGTCGTCGCCGTTGCGCTGCAGGCCATGCTGGACAAACACGACTTCACGAATGCGCGACAGGTCGCCGTCGAGCCGGTGGTTGGCATAGACCGGGAAGTCATAGCCGGCGCCAGCGCCAAGATGCACGCGTTGCCAGTGCGGTGCGGCCACCGCGGTATCGGCAGCCTTGGCCGCGGCGGGCGGCACTGCCGTCGTGCCGGCGCAGCCGGCCAGTACCACAGTCATGGCTGCAGCGGCCAGGGCCAGGGACAGGCGAGAACGGTTGTGCTGAGGCAAGCTGGCGGTCGACAGGATCATGGCTGGGCGCCTCCGGTTGGCATGCCGGCGATGGTAGGCCAGGGGCAAGCGGTTCGGCAACGCCTGCCGTGCCCGCCATCCCTGCGTTACGCCAGCCGCCTGGCCAGCGCCGCCACGTCGGGCCAGGTCACGCGCCGCACCATGACGCGCAGGCCCGGGCCGTGGAAATCGTCTTCGAACGGTTCCGATGCCTCGCCGCCCAGCCGCTGGTAGAACTCGCGCGCCTGCGTATTGGCCTCGAGCACATAGAGGAACAGCGGCTGCCCGGGCCAGCGCTGCGCCACGCGCTGCACGCAATGCGCCAGCAGCCGCTTGCCCAGTCCCTGGCCATGGAAGGCAGGCAGGACATGCAGGTTGTCCAGGTAGATGCCGTAGCGGGGGTCGGCCTCGGGCAACAGGCAGGCAAAGCCGGCGTCCGCGCCATCGACCAGCGCCAGCGTGGCCTCCACGGGGCCATCCGCGCCGTCATGCATGCGCGCGCGCCAGGCCGCCAGCCGCTCCGGATTGGCCTGCTCGCGCAGGTACGCGTCTGGCAGCATGCCGGGATAGGTGTGCTGCCAGCTGGCGGTGTGCATGGCGGCGAGGCGGTCGGCATCGGCTGCGGTGGCGGGAATCAGCGCAATATCGGGCATGGAGTGCATGGAGTATCGGGACGAGACGGGAACGGCACAGCGACGATGCCAGAAACGCCCATTGTGCCCGTGGCACGCCAAAGCTTGCAAAAGTCCGAGGAACAGATTGCAATCGGCATGCACCGCGAACCCTGCCTTCGCCCCTGCCCTGCCGGGAACGAAGGTTGCAGCGCCTCGTGGTCACCGGCGCAATCGAGAGGAATGCCTTATGTACATGGTCTACTGGTCCGAAGCCCACGGCACCGGACTGACGCCGCACGCGCAGTCGTTCCCGAGCGACGCGATGCGCGAGGCGCTGCACTTCACCGAAGCGCTGCGCCAGCGCCAGCATGCGGGCGAGCCGGTGAGCTTTGTCACACTGTGCTCGGAAAACCCCAACTCGGTCGGCCGCGCCGGCGCGGCGGATCCGCCGCCCGACTACGAGTGGAAGAAGCGGCGGCCGTGACGATTGCGGTCAGGCACCGGCCTGCTGCGCCGCACCGGCGCGCGCCGCCGGCCGCAGCGCGGCGCGCACCACGAACGCCATCACCACCGCGAACACCAGCATCGCCGCCAGGAAGTACAGCCCCGCCGCCAGGCTGCCGGTGGCGTCCTTGATCACGCCGATGCCATACGGCCCGAAGTAGCCGCCGAGGTTGGCCAGCGAGTTGATGGTGGCAATCCCCACCGCGGCGCTGGCGCCGGTCAGGAATTCGCCCGGCAGTGCCCATACCACCGCCTGGATCGAATAGATCGAGAACGCGGTCAGGCAGATAAACAGGAACTGCAGCACCGGCGACTGCACCCAGGCGCTCAGCGCCATGGTGATCGCTGCCATCCCCGACACCACCACGATATGGCCGTAGCGCTCGCCCTTGCGGTCCGAGTGGCGCGGCACCAGGTACAGGCCGACCACGGCGAACAGGTAGGGCACCGCCGACAGCAGGCCGGTCATTGCATCGGTCACGCCGAACTGCTTGATGATGGTCGGCAGCCACAGCGATAGCCCGTAGATGCTCAGCGGGAACGGCAGGAACAGCAGCGACAGCAGCAGCACGCGCTTGTCCCTGAGCGCCTGCAGAGGATTGCCGTGCGGCTTGAGCGCATAGGCGGCCTGGTCGGCGGCGAGTTCGCGCTCGATCCAGGCGCGGTCGGCCGGTGCCAGCCATGCGGCACTGGCGGGCGATTCCGGCAGGATGCGCAGCGTCGGCAGGCACAGCAGCACCGCGGGCAGGCCGCTCAGCACGAACAGCGTCTGCCAGTTGGACATGCCGAACAGCCCCTGTGTCGACAGCACCAGGCCTGCAATCGGTCCGGTGATGATCAGCGCGATCGGCTGGGCCAGCACCAGCAGGCCGATGATGCGCGCGCGATGCCGCATCGGGAACCACTTGGTCAGGAAGTACAGGATGCCCGGATACAGGCCGGCTTCGGCCGCGCCCAGCAGGAAGCGCAGCACGTAGAAGCTGTGCGCGCCCTGCGTGAACGCCATCGCCATGGTGATCAGGCCCCAGGTCAGCAGGATGCGCGCGAACCAGCGGCGCGCGCCGAAGCGCTCCAGCGCCAGGTTGCTCGGCACCTCGCACAGGAAATAGCCGACGAAGAACAAACCCGCGCCCAGGCCATAGGCCGCGTCGCTGATGCCGATCGCCGCGTTCATGTGCAGCTTGGCAAAGCCGACCACCGAGCGGTCGATATACGCGACCACGTAGATCAGCGCCAGGAACGGGATCAGCCGGCGCACCAGCATGCCGACGATGCGGGTCTCTTCCTGCGCCTGTGCGCCGGTTTCCTGTGCTGGGACGGCGCGCTCCAGCGGCGCGGTCTGTGTGCCTTGCATGGCTAGTCTCCTCTGTTCTTGTAAGGGGTCGCGCGCGCCGCCGGGGCCGCGCGCATTCAATGCAATGGGATGGAATCAGTGCGAGTGGCGCGGCACTTCACGTCCGCGGCAGCCGACCAGGAAGTCGAGGTCGCAACCTTCGTCGGCCTGCAGCACGTGGTTGACGTAGAGCTTGCGATAACCGCCGTCGGCGGGCGCCTGCAGCGGCTGCACGTCGGCCATGCGGCGTTCGAACTCGGCGGGATCGATATCCAGGTGCAGGCGCCCGGCCTCGCAGTCCAGCTCGATCCAGTCGCCGTCGCGCACGATCGCCAGCGGCCCGCCGGCGGCGGCCTCGGGCGCCACGTGCAGCACCACGGTGCCGTAGGCGGTGCCGCTCATGCGTGCATCGGATATGCGCACCATGTCCTTGATGCCCTGGCGCAGCAGCTTGGGCGGCAGGCCCATGTTGCCGACCTCGGCCATGCCGGGATAGCCGCGCGGGCCGCAGCGCTTGAGGACGAGGACGGAATTCTCGTCGACATCGAGCGATTCATCGACGATGCGCTCCTTGTAGTGCTCCAGGTTCTCGAACACCACCGCGCGGCCGCGGTGGCGCAGCAGCTTGGGCGTTGCCGCCGACGGCTTGAGCACCGCGCCGCGCGGCGACAGGTTGCCGCGCAGGATGCGGATGCTGCCGTCGCGGATCAGCGGCTTATCCAGCGGTCGGATGACTTCGTCGTTGGTGATCGGCGCATCCCTGACGTTGTCCCAGATCGCCTTGCCGTTGACGGTCAGCGCGCCCGGATGCGGCAGCAGGCCGGCCTCGCCCATGCGGCGCAGCACCGCGGGCAGGCCGCCCGCGTAGTAGAACTCTTCCATCAGGAAGCGGCCCGACGGCATCAGGTCGACGATGGTCGGCGTGTCGAGCCCCACGTTGCTCCAGTCTTCCAGCTCCAGCGGCACGCCGATGCGGCCGGCGATCGCCTTCAGGTGGATCACGGCGTTGGTCGAGCCGCCGATCGCCGCATTGACGCGGATCGCGTTCTCGAACGCCTGGCGCGTCAGGATCTTCGACAGCGTCAGGTCCTCGCGCGCCATCTCCACGATGCGGATGCCGGACATGTGCGCCAGCACGTAGCGGCGCGAATCGACCGCCGGGATCGCCGCGTTGTGCGGCAGCGACGTGCCCAGCGCTTCGGCCATGCAGGCCATGGTCGAGGCGGTGCCCATGGTGTTGCAGGTGCCGGCCGAGCGCGACATGCCGGCTTCGGCCGACAGGAACTGGTGCAGGTTGATCTCGCCTGCCTTCAGCGATTCATGCAGCTGCCACACCGCAGTGCCCGAGCCGATGTCCTTGCCGTCGAGCTTGCCGTTGAGCATGGGCCCGCCGGTAACGACGATGGCCGGCACGTCGCAGCTGGCCGCGCCCATCAGCAGCGCCGGCGTGGTCTTGTCGCAGCCGGTCAGCAGCACCACCGCATCGATCGGATTGCCGCGGATCGCTTCTTCCACGTCCATCGCGGCCAGGTTGCGTGTCAGCATGGCGGTCGGGCGCAGGTTCGATTCGCCGTTGGAAAACACCGGGAATTCCACCGGGAAGCCGCCGGCCTCGTACACGCCACGCTTGACGTGCTCGGCCAGCTTGCGGAAATGCGCGTTGCAGGGCGTGAGTTCCGACCACGTATTGCAGATGCCGATCACCGGGCGGCCGTCGAACGCGTGCTCGGGAATGCCCTGGTTTTTCATCCAGCTGCGATACATGAAGCCGTTCTTGTCGGCGGTGCCGAACCACGCCGTCGAGCGCAGCGGCTTGCGTTGCTTGTCCTTGGAATCCGACATGTTGTTCCTGATGCGAGGGCTGCCCGGGAAGGCGGCGGGAATGGCAGGGACGACGGATCCAGCGGCCTGGCGGGCTCCACGCTGTCTCCTGTCGTTGTTGTTTTGTCGGACGGAGTGTATGCAGCTTGCCGATATGCTACTAATGAAGAGTTCGGCATTTGCGATATCGATATCGGCATTGGTATTTACCCTATGGACGCCCCCAACCTTTCCGTCGCGGCTGATGCAGCACCTGCGGCACCCGTATGGCACAGCCACACCCGCCTGAAGACGCGCCAGCTGCTGCTTTTACTGGCCGTCGCCGACGAGGGCAGCATCCACCGCGCCGCGGAACGGCTGGCGATGACGCAGCCGGCCGCGTCCAAGCTGCTGCGCGAGCTGGAAGAGATGCTGTCGGTCCCCCTGTTCGAGCGCCTTCCGCGCGGCATGGCGCCGACGGACTATGGCCGCGCGATGATCCGGCACGCGCGCGCGGCGATCGGCAGCCTGAACCAGGCGCGCGAGGAAGTGCTGGCGTTGAAGGCGGGCCGGCTCGGCCACGTGGCGATCGGTGCGATCACCTCGCCCGGCGTGCGGCTGCTGCCGCCGGCGATCGCCCGGGTGAAGGCCAGCTATCCGGGATTGCGGGTCTCGGTGGAGATCGACAACAGCAACGTGCTGCTCGACCGGCTGGGGCAGGAGAAGCTGGACATGGTGGTCGCGCGGCTGTTTCCCGAGCACGACAAGGGCCGGTTGCGCTACGAGCCGATGGCGGAAGAGCCCGTCTGCGCCGTGGTGCGGCCCGGCCACCCGATGCTGGCGGCGCCCGCCCTGTCGCTGGCCGACACCACCGACGCCGCCTGGATGATACCGCCGGCCGGCACGGTGCTGCGCCACCGCTTCGAGCTGATGTTCCAGCGCGCGAGCCTGGCGCCGCCGACCAACGTGGTGGAAACCGCCGCGCTGCTGTTCCTGACGCGCATGGTGACGCAGTCAGACATGATCGCGGTGCTGACCGCGGATGTTGCGCAGTACTACGCGGCGTTCGGCATGGTGGAGGTGCTGCCGATGGCGATGCCCTGCCATATGGACGACTTCGGCCTGATCACGCCGACCGACCGGCTGATGTCGCCCGGCGCGCTGCTGGTCGCGGATGCGCTGCGCGAGACGGCGCTGCGCATCTACGGCCCGTAGTGCTAATGCCCGCTTCAGATCATCCCTGCCCGTCCTCGCGCGCTGCGATCCGGCGCCTGACGGTCTCGTCGAACCAGCGGTCCATCATCGCCTTTTCATAGCGCAGCCTGTCGCTCTGGCTGTAGACGTTGACACCCATGTTGAAGTTCTGGTCGGAGATGCGCTGCTCGCCGCTGCCGATCACGGCACCGTCGCTGCCGCGCAGTTCATAGCGCAGCGTCATGCGCGGCCAGGTGACATCGCGCACGATGCGCACGTCATCGCCGCGCACGCGCCATGGCTCGAAATGTCCTGCGAGATCGACATCCAGCACCGCGATGCTGAGCGCATAGCCCTGCGGCAGGTAGCGTGCCGCCAGCTCGTCGAAGTGTCGGCGGATATCGTTCATCACCTGCGCGCGCTCGCGGTCGCTGCCGTATGCGCTGCGGTAGGCGGCATCGGTGTAGGTTTCGGGATGGGGGAAGGAAACTGTCAGCGTTCCGGCAGGCGGCGCGGCGAAGGCACTGAAGGCGCTGACGGCACCGATGGCACACATCAGGCCCATGGGTGCCGCGCAGGCGGCCAGCAGACGGCGGGATCTGGCCATGGCGAACTCCAGCACAAGGGCATTGCGCTTCTTGATTGTAGTGCGCCAGGGCCGGTCAGCCAGCGACAGCCCGCCTGTCAGCCTGTCAGCCGATGATGTTGAACTGGCTGAAGTACTCCTCGTTCAACTCCAGCCCCAGCCCCGGCAGGTTGTCGTCAAGCTGCAGGTAGCCGTTGTCCGGGGCCGGATCCCCCTTGAAGATGTAGTAAAACAGCTCGTTGCCGACCTCGACGTCGTGCACGGGGAAGTACTCCGACATCGGCGATGCGGTCGACGCCATGGTCAGGTGGTAGTTATGCATCTGCCCCGCGTGCGGGATCACCGGCACCGACCACGCCTCGGCCATCGCGTTGATCTTCTGCGCCGCGGTGATGCCGCCGACGCGGTTGGTGTCGTACTGGATCACGTCGACGGCGCGGCGCTCCAGCAGGTCCTTGAAGCCGTACGAAGTGAACTCGTGCTCGCCGCCGGAGATCGGGAACGGGCTCGCCTTCTTCAGCTCAACATAGCCTTCGATATCGTCGGCGATCACCGGCTCTTCCAGCCAGCGGGGATTGAACTCCGCCAGGCGCGGCAGCATGCGGCGCGCGTATTCCAGCGTCCAGCCCATGTAGCACTCCAGCATGATGTCGACGCCGTCGCCGACCAGCTCGCGCAGCAGCCGCACCTGCTCGATGTTCTTCCGCATGCCGGCAGGGCCGTCCTTGGGGCCGTAGCCGAAGCGCATCTTCATCGCGGTAAAGCCCTGGTCGAGGTAGCCTTGCGCTTCGGCCAGGAAGGCGTCGCGGTCGTCGTTGTTGTAGAGCTTGGAGGCATAGCACCAGATCTTCTCCTTGGTGCGCCCCCCCAACAGCTTGAACACCGGCTTGCCGACGGCCTTGCCCATCAGATCCCACAGCGCGATATCGACCGCCGAGATCGCCGCCATGCCGATGCCCTTGCGGCCCCAGGCCTGGGTGCGGCGGTACATCTTCTGCCACAGGTATTCGTTGTCGAACGGGTCCTGGCCGATCACCACCGGCGCCAGGTATTCGTCGACGATCTGCTTGGCCACGCGCGGGGCCAGCGCGCAGTTGCCGATGCCGACCAGCCCGCTATCGGTCTCGATCTCGACCACCATCCAGCCGTGGAAGCGGAACGAGCCCATGGCGTCGCCGCGCTCGAACAGGATGTCGGTGGCGTTGGTGCAGAAATGCGCCTGCGGCGGCACGGTCTTGCCCTTCCATTCGAAGACGCGGGCGCGGACGTTGGTGATCTTCATGTTCAGCTCCTGATGGCAATGCGTTGGCGCGAACGCTCCCCGGCCGCGCCGGGGGCGGTCATGCTGATCCGGTATGGATTGATGGTGGCTAGGCGTTTGCGGCGGCGCGCCGTTGCGCGCCCATGCGGCAGGCGATCTGGAACGCCTGCTGCGTGGCGCCGGGATCGGCGCGGCCCTGCTGCGTGATATCGAACGCGGTACCGTGCGCCGGCGTGGTGATCGGCACCGGCAGCCCGCCCTGCACCGTCACGCCGCGCGAGAATCCCATCAGCTTGATGCCGATCTGTCCCTGGTCGTGGTACATGGTGACGATGGCGTCGAACTGCCGCTGCGACGGGCCGCCCTGCACCTTCAGGAAGATGGTGTCGGCCGGGAACGGGCCCTCGACGTTCACGCCGCGCCCGCGGGCAGCGGCGACGGCCGGGGCGATCACGTCGATCTCTTCGCGGCCGAAGGCGCCGTTGTCGCCGTTGTGCGGATTCAGGCCGCACACGGCGATGCGCGGGCTTGCCATGCCGGCGCGGCGCAGTGCCTGGTCGATCAGGTCGATGGCGCCACCGACGCGTTCCGGCGTGATCATCGCCGGCACGTCCTTCAGGGCCACGTGCGAGGTGACGCGCGAGGTCCACAGGCCGTCGAGCACGTTGAATTCGCAAAAATTGCCGTGGTAGCCGAGCTGCTCGGCAAACCAGTGCAGCTCGTCGCTATGGTCCATGCCGGCGGCATGCAGCGAGCTTTTATTGAGCGGCCCGAACAGGATCGAATCTGCCTGGCCCGACTGCGCCAGCTCCAGCGCGAGCGACAGCGTGCCGAGGCTGTAGCGGCCGCCCTCGGCACTGGATGCGCCGCGCGGATAGGCGGGCTTGCCGTCCAGCTCCCAGTGGTAGAGGCGCGGCGCGCCTTGTGCGAACGCGAGGGTATCGGTCTCTGCCAGCGCCAGCTCGACGCCCGCCACCTGCATGCCGTGGCGCCATTCGTCGCGGTCGGCGATCAGCAGGATGTCGGCCTGTTCGCTGGTGGCCGGGTCGGCCAGCAGGCGTGCGATCAGCTCGGGGCCGATGCCGGCGGGATCGCCCAGCACCATCGCGATTCGTGGACGTGAAGTCATGAAATTCTCTTGAAATACAGGCTCAGTCGAGCTTGACGCCAAGCTCGGCGATCAGCTTGCCATAGCGCGCGTACTCGGCGCGCGAGAAGGTATCGAACTGCGCGGCCGTCAGCGTGCCGGGCACGGCGCCGACCTCGCTCAGGCGGCGCACGGTATCCGGGTCCTTGATCACCGTGGTCAGCGCCGTGCCGAGCTTCTGCAGCGTGGCGGGAGGCGTGCCGGCCGGCGCATAGACGCCGTACCAGGCGTTCATCTGGATGCCCGGCACGCCGGCCTCGGCCAGCGTCGGCACATTGGGCAGCAGCGCCGAGCGCTTGTCCACGGTCACCGCCAGCGCGCGCAGCTTGCCGGCCTTGATATGGTTGATCACCGACGGCATGGTCTCGAAGCTCATGTCCACCTGGCCGCCCATCAGGTCCACCAGCGCGCTGCTGCTGCTCTTGTAAGGCACGTGCAGCAGCTTGCCCTGGATCTGGCGCGCAAACGCGGCGCCGGCCAGGTGCTGGGTGCTGCCGACGCCCGACGAGCTGAAGCGGAACTTGTCCGGGCTCGCCTGGATCTGCGCCACCAGCGCCTTGACGTCGCGCGCCGTGACCTGGTTGTTGACCACCAGCACGTTGGGCACCGACGACACCAGCGCCACCGGCGCCAGGTCCTTGAGCGGGTCGAACTGCAGCTTGAGCAGGTGCGGCGCGATCGCCTGCGAGGTGACCACGCCCATCAGCAGCGTGTTGCCGTCCGGCGCGGCCTTGGCGGTGATGTCCGCGGCGATGGTGTTGGACGCGCCGGGGCGGTTGTCGACCACGACGGGCTGCTTCAGCTGTGCGGCCAGCTTGTCGGAGACGATACGCGCCATCACGTCGGTGCCGCCGCCGGGCGCGGCGCCCACCATCAGGCGCACCGGCCGTGTGTCCTGCGCCCAGGCGCTGGTCGTCGCTGCAACGGCCACCGTGGCCAGGCCGGCAAGTGCGCCGGCGAGTTTGCCGGCGCACTTGCCAACATTCCGTGTCTTCATCGCTGTCTCCGTTGTGCTGTCCGGCTCTGGTGGCGCGGATGAGCAGACTATATGGGTATCAGCGATTCGCTACTACTGACGTTTTTTGAACTGGCGATCACCTGGCGTTATACCTCGGCCGCTGGCTTCCCCGCCTGCGCTTTCAGGATCGCCACCAGTTGCCGTGCGGAAGCCGACAAGGCGCCGCCGCGCCGCGTGACGATGCCGAAGGTCTGCTGGCGCGACTGCAGGTGCACTGGCAGTATGCGCAGCATCTTCTGGCGCACGAACAGCTCCGCCACGCTGGTCGGCAGCAGCGACACCAGCCCGGGATCGCGCTGGAGCATGGCCACGGTGATCAGCGCCGACGACGTCGAAATGGCGTTGGCGGGGAAGCTGACGCCGGCATGGTCCAGTTCGCGCTGCAGCAGGGCATGCATCGGCATGTGCCCCGCGTAAGTGATCCAGCGATAACCCTCAAGGTCGGCAAAGTCCATCGCCTGCACCCTGGATGCGGGGTGAACGTGACCGACCACCACGGACACCTGCTCGTCGCCGAGCGGGTGATAGTGGTACTTGCCGGGTTCGTCGCTGACCAGCGAGCGGCCGAGCACGAGGTCGAGGTGGCCGTCGTCGAGCTGGCCGAGCAGGCGCAGGCTGGTGTCCTCGATGATCTCGAGCGCCAGGTCGGGATGCGCCTGCCGCAGTTGTTCAAGCGCCGGCACCAGCACCTCGGGCACGGCGCCCATGATCACGCCGACGGCGACGCGCCCGCCACTGCCAGCGCGGATGCCGGCCACTTCCTCGCACATCGCCCCCAGGTCCGCCACCAGCTGCCGTGCATGGCGGATCACGCAATGGCCGAAGGCGTTGGGGCGCATGCCGCGTTTGGAGCGCTCGAACAGTGGCGCTTCCAGCATGCCTTCCAGTTCCTGCAAAGACTTGCTGGCGGCCGACTGCGTCATCGCCATCGCGCCCGCGGCCTGGTGCAGTGACTGGTGCTCGTCCAGCGCGATCAGCAGTTGCAGTTGCTTCATGCGCAGTCGGCCGGTGAGGGTGTCCAGGGTGGATTTCATATCGGGACCGTGTGAGTCGCAAAAGCGATCACAAGATGGAAATGATTCAATATACAGGCCCTCCCCCCGCTCGTATATTGGCCCGACCCGATTGACTGCCCAGAACCCGCGCCGGCCGCGTGCCAGCCGCAAGGAGGAGACCATGACCCGATCCCAGCCGCCCGTCTACCGCGGCGTATTCCCGGTAGCGCCAACCATTTTCGACGAGCAAGGCGGCCTCGACCTCGACGGCCAGCGCCGCTGCATCGACTTCATGATCGACGCCGGCTCGCACGGCATCTGCATCCTGGCCAACTTCTCCGAGCAGTTCGTGCTGACCGACGACGAACGCAGCGTGCTGATGAAGACCGTGCTCGAGCACGTGGACGGCCGCGTGCCGGTGATCGTCACCACCACGCATTTCAGCTCGCGCATCTGCGCCGAGCGCAGCCGCGCCGCGCAGGACGCCGGCGCCGCCATGGTGATGGTGATGCCTCCCTACCACGGCGCCACCATCCGCGTGCCCGAGCGCGGCATCTACGACTTCTTCGCCACCGTCTCCGATGCCATCGACATCCCCATCATGATCCAGGACGCGCCGGTCAGCGGCACCACGCTGTCCGCGCCCTTCCTCGCCCGCATGGCGCGCGAGCTGGCCAATGTCTCGTACTTCAAGATCGAAGTGCCGCAGGCCGCGGCCAAGCTGCGCGAACTCATCGAGCTGGGCGGCGACGCCATCGTTGGCCCGTGGGACGGCGAGGAGGCCATCACGCTGATGGCCGACCTGGAAGCCGGCGCCACCGGCGCGATGACCGGCGCGGGCTTCCCGGACGGCATCCGCCAGGTCCTGGATGCATGGCAGGCCGGCGACGCCGAGCTGGCGGCGCAGCGCTACCAGCAGTGGCTGCCGCTGATCAACTACGAGAACCGGCAGGGCTGGCTGGCAACCAGCAAGGTACTGATGAAGGAAGGCGGGGTGATTGCCTCGGATGCGGTAAGGCATCCGCTGCAGCCGATGCATCCGGCCACGCGCGAGGGGCTGCTGAAGATTGCGCGGCGGCTGGATCCGCTGGTGCTGCGCTGGGGGCGGTAAGGAAGCGCCACGCATCTTGTAGCGCCGGCCCTCTCCCCCGGCCCTCTCCCGCGTAGTGGGAGAGGGCCGGGGGAGAGGGCAAGAGCCTCCACGAAGTCGCGGCGGGTAACCAATGCCACTGCGCATACTCCATCGCTAGCCACAACACCCTTTCAAAGGACCAACCATGACCCTCACCGGCGAACTCCTGGTCGGCCGTCAATCCGTACCTGGCACCCACGGCACCCTCCACGCCATCGACGCAACCACCGGCGCAACGCTCGAACCCGCCTTTGGTGGCGCCACGCTGGCACAACTCGACCAGACCTGCGCCCTCGCCTGGCAGGCCTTCGACACCTATCGCGAGACCGCGCCCGCGCGGCGCGCCGACTTCCTCGAAGCCATCGCCGGCAACATCCTGGCGCTGGGCGATGCGCTGATCGAGCGCTGCGTCAGCGAATCGGGCCTGCCGCGCGCCCGCATCGAAGGCGAGCGCGGACGCACCGTGGGCCAGCTGCGGCTGTTCGCCGGCATGCTGCGCCAGGGCGATTTCCTTGAGCTGCGCGTCGACCCGGCCCAGCCCGAGCGCCAGCCGCTGCCGCGCCCCGACCTGCGCCTGCGCCATATCCCGCTGGGCCCGGTCGCGGTGTTCGGCGCCAGCAACTTCCCGCTGGCGTTCTCGGTGGCGGGCGGCGATACCGCATCCGCACTGGCCGCCGGCTGCCCCGTCATCGTCAAGGCGCATCCTGCGCACCCCGGCACCTCCGAACTGGTCGGCCGCGCCATCCAGAAAGCGGTGGCGGAACTGGACCTGCCCGAAGGCACCTTCTCCTTGCTCTTCGATACCGGATTGGAAATCGGCCAGGGGTTGGTGGCGGACCGCCGCATCAAGGCAGTCGGCTTCACCGGCTCGCGCGCCGGCGGCCAGGCGCTGATGGCGATCGCCGCGGCGCGCCAGGAGCCGATTCCCGTCTATGCGGAGATGAGCAGCATCAATCCGGTGCTGCTGTTCCCACACGCGCTGGCCAACCGCGCGCAAGCCATCGGCACGGCGTTCGCCAGCTCGCTGACGCTGGGCGCCGGACAGTTCTGCACCAACCCCGGACTGGTGCTGGCGGTGGAAAGCGAGGGCCTGGACCAGTTCCTGGAAGCGGCGGCGGCGAGCCTGGCGGACATCGGCGCACAGAACATGCTGACCGCCGGCATCCTGCGCGCCTTCTGCAACGGCGTGGGCACGCTCGCGCAGCATCCGCAGGTACAGCTGGTGGCGCGCGGCAAGGCAGGCAATGCGCTGCAAGGTCAGGCGGCACTGTTCAGCACCAGCGCCGAGGCCTTCCTGGCCGACGAGACGCTGCGCCATGAAGTCTTCGGCGCGTCGTCACTGGTGGTGCGCTGCCGCGACGCCGCGGAAATGCGGCGCGTGGTCGAATCGCTGGAGGGCCAGCTTACCGCGGCGCTGCATATCGACCCCGCCGACCACGACGCGGCGCGCACGCTGCTGCCCGCGCTGGAGCGCCTGGCGGGCCGCATCCTGGTCAACGGCTTCGGCACCGGCGTTGAAGTCGGACATGCCATGGTCCACGGCGGCCCCTGGCCGGCTACGTCGGATGGCCGCTCGACCTCGGTCGGCAGCCTGGCGATCGCGCGCTTCGTGCGGCCGGTCAGCTACCAGGACATGCCGGCGGACCTGCTGCCCGCGTCGCTGCGCCCCGACAGCGAACAGCGCCATCTCTGGCGCCTCGACGGCAAGCCGCAGCACTAGCGCGACAGCGCCCGCAGCGTATCGATCAGCAGGCTCATCGATGCGGTCGGCGGGCGCCCGCGCCGCGTGACGATGCCGTACGGCCCCAGTTTCCGCGGCAGCGGCAATGACAGCACCGCCAGCGCGCCCAGGCGGCCGTAGTAAGCCGCCACCGACTCCGGCAGCACCGCGATCAGCTCGCTGTCGGCCAGCAGCGACGTGGTCATCAGCACCGCGGCGGTCTCGATGGTCGACGGCGGCGCCGGCACGCCGGCATCCTCGAACGAGCGGTCGATCAGCGCGCGCATCGGGCTCGGCCGTGGCTGCATGATCCACGGGTAGCTGGTCAGTTCCGCGAACGACAGCTTGCGCCGCCGCGCCAGCGGATGTTGCGGCCCGACCACGATCGCCAGCCCCTCGTCGCCAAGCTGCTCGAACTCGAGGCCGCTGCTGTCCCAGCCATCGGGCACGCGGCCCAGCACGATATCGAGCTGGTCGCGCTCCAGCAGCGGCACCAGCAGGTCGCTGGTCTCCACCTGCACCGCCACCTCCAGCCGCGGATGATCGCGATTCAGCCGGCGGATCACCTCGGCCAGCAGGCCCGGCGTCGGCGCCATCACCGCGCCGACCCGCACGCGCCCGATCTTGCCCGACTCCAGCGCCACCAGCTCGTCGCGCAAGCCATCCATGTCGGCAAACACCAGCCGGGCGTAGCGCGTGGCCGCCATCCCGAAGCGCGTCGCACGCAGCCCGCGCGCATGGCGCTCGAACAACGGCACGGCCAGCAGGTCTTCCATATCCTGCAGCATCTTGCTGACCGCGGGCTGGGTCAGCGTCAGCGCTTCGGCGGCCTGCCGCAGCGAGCCGCGTTCCTCCACCGCCAGCAGCAGGCGCAGGTGCTGCATCTTGAGGCGGCCGTGGAGTGTGCTGACGGGTGGGATCATGGGTGGGACGAGGGGCAGAAAAGCGTGAAGGCCGGCTTGCGCCTGCGATCACAAATTCTTATCGCTTCATCCCGGATGGTCAAGCCGGAGATATCGCTGCAAAGCCCACGCCCGACATTCGACTACGACTTCCTGGGCGAATCCAGCGAGACTTTCGACGGGGTGATTTCCCCGACATCCGTCCATGCCTTGGTGTCGAAACGGAATTTGGCGACGGCGCAGGTCGGCATGTCGCTGATCTCGTCCGACAAGCGCTGCGCGAAGTCAGTGAACTCGGGGTTGTGACCGAACAACATCACGCTGCCAAGCTTCTTGTCGAGCGCACGGACGACAGCGAGCAGGTCATCCGCGCTACTGGCGTACAGCCGGTCTTCGATCTCGATGTCCTTGCGGGCAATGCCGAGTTCGTCGGCGATCAGGTGCGCCGTGGTCAGCGCGCGCACGGCCGGACTCGACACGAGCAGGTCTGGCTTGACCTTGCGCTCGGCCAGGCGCTTGCCCATCTCCGGGGCGTCGCGCAGGCCGCGATCGTCAAGCGGACGCTCGCGGTCGGGCAAGGATGGGTCATCGCGACTTGACTTGGCGTGGCGGACGAGAAACAGGGTCTTCATGGCCCCTCCTGATGCATCGGGATGTTGGTCGACTGTTGTTCGATTGCGGGCGTCCGCGGACCAGCAGACGAAGGCTGGCCTCGCCGCCACGCTCGCCCTATAGTGGACTGCGATGGGGCCGATTGCAACGCGGGCAGCGTCGAAGCACCATCTTCCGGAGGGCGGCCATGCGTAGCAGCAGTGCAGATGCCAGCGAGGTTGTGATCCCCGCGGATGGCGTGGCGTTGCAAGGCATGCTGGCCTTGCCGCCAGGCGCAGGCGCCCTGGTATTGTTTGCGCACGGCACCGGCAGTTCGCGGCATAGTCCGCGCAATCGGTACGTGGCCGCCGAACTCAACCGCTGCGGCATGGGAACGCTGTTGATGGACCTGCTCATGCCGGAGGAGGACCAGGTGCAGGCGATCCGCTTCGACGTCGGGCTGCTGGCCAAGCGGCTGGCACAGGCGACCGACTGGGTGGCGCGGCAGCAAGGCGTGCCACCGCGGTTGGGCTACTTCGGCGCCAGCATAGGTGCCGCCGCGTCGATCCGTGCCGCGAGCCAGTCGCCGATCCCGATACACGCCATCGTTTCACGAGGCGGCAGGGTCGACCTGGCGGGCGCCGACGCCCTTGCGAGCCTGTCCACGCCGACCATGCTGATCATCGGCGGACTCGATGTAAGCGTCATTGAACGGAATGAGTTCGCCTTTGCCCAGCTCAAGTGCCAGAAGAAGCTGGTAATCGTGCCCGGCGCCTCTCACTTGTTCGAGGAGCCCGGCGCACTGGAATCCGTCGCCCGCCTGGCAGCGCAGTGGTTCGAGCGTTATCTGGGCAAGGCCTCGCCCTGACCACGGGGCCTGCGGATCCCGGGATCCGCTTTTCGCGCCAAAGGTACAATGCGCCCGGGCCCGGCCTGACGGCCGGGCGGGCCATGCCATTCCGCAAACCTCTCTGGGAACAGGACACCACCCATGCGCGAACCCAGCCGGGAATTCCTCCTCGGTCCGCTGCTCAAAGGCGTTTCGCGTTCGTTCTACCTCACGCTGGGCGTGCTCCCTGCCCGGATGCGCGATCCGGTCGGCCTGGCCTACCTGCTGGCGCGCGCTGCGGACACGATTGCGGATACGGCGCTGGTTGCGCCGGAAAGGCGGCTGGCGTTGCTGCTGTCCTTGCGTGACCAGGTCAACGGCAACCCGGATGGCGCAGCGCCGGCGCTCAGCATCGCGACGGAAATGGCTCGCCACCAGGAGCATTCGGATGAGCGGATCCTGCTGGAGTCGCTCGATCCCGCGCTGGCGGTGCTGACGCAGCTGGAACCGGCTGACCGGCAAGCGGTGAGGCAGATCGTTTCCATCCTCAGCGAAGGCATGGAGTTCGACCTGCGCACGTTCCCCGACGAGCGCGCCGGCCGTGTCGTGGCGCTGCCTGACCTGGCGGCGTTGGACCACTACACCTACATGGTCGCCGGTTGCGTTGGCGAATTCTGGACCCGCATGACCGCGGCGCATGTGCCGGGTGCGATCAATGGCGACCTCGGCGCCATGCTGCGCAGTGGGGTCCGCTTCGGCAAAGCCTTGCAGATGACCAATGTGTTGCGCGACTGCGGCAAGGACCTGCGCATCGGCCGGTGTTACCTGCCGGCGTCGCTACTGGTTCAGCACGGGCTGGGCCCCCAGGACTTGCTGCTGCCTGACGCCTCGCAACGCGCGCGTGCCCTGATGCGTTCGCTCGCCGGCATGACGCTGGCGCATTTTCATGAGGCCATGGCATACACGCTGGCTATCCCTAAGCGTTTCGTCCGGCTGCGGCTGGCCTGCCTGTGGCCGATCCTGATCGGCATGGAGACCCTGCTGCTG
This sequence comes from Cupriavidus sp. IK-TO18, assembly GCF_015549295.1. Lineage (NCBI taxonomy): Bacteria > Pseudomonadati > Pseudomonadota > Betaproteobacteria > Burkholderiales > Burkholderiaceae > Cupriavidus > Cupriavidus sp. IK-TO18. The sequence continues at coordinate 36,419 of NZ_JADGMP010000013.1, read as the reverse complement.
CTGGTGCGCAATGAGTACTGGCTGGACCCGGCCCGCGCCTCGAAGATGCCGCGCCGCGAGGTCTACCGCATGGTTGCGGCTTCGCTTCCGATGATCTGGTCGAACGGCTTGCTGAGCAGCTGGTTTGCGCGCCAAAAGCGCAGCATCGAAAACGTCATCCGCTGACTCGGGCGCCAGGTCCGTTCAATGGCTGGTGAAGACCGTCAGCACCCCCGTATAGCCATAGAGGTGATCCCTCGCGATCTCGCCGCCGGCGAAGAAGCCGGCCAGCGGCAGGTCGCCCAGCGCAGCGCGCACGGTTTGCAGTTCGGCATGCGGCGCGCCGAAATGCGGCCCGCCCCGGCCCGAGCAGCTGATATAGAGCGCGCCACGCGCGTGGCCGCCGCCGTGTTCGATATCCGTGCGGATTTCCGTGGCGATGCGTTCCAGGTCCGCGCGCGCCGCGGCGGCGTTGCGCATGCAGAATGCCAGCCGCATGCCGGGCGCGACCTGGTCGGCAAGCGCGAGCACGCGATGCTGCACATCGAGGCCGATCAGGTGGCGCACCAGCGTATCCGCGCCGAACCGGCCCGGCTGCACCGGCGCATCGTCGGTGGCAGCGTTCAGGCCCGCAAGCGTTCCCGACAACGCTGCCGCCATCGCTTCCACGGGTGCGTCGCGCTCGACGCCCAGGTCCTGCAGCACGCAATCCAGCGCGGGCTTGCCGTCCAGCGCAAACAGCAGGTTGTGTTCGCTGCGCGTGACCGCGCGTGCCGGGCCGATCGGCTGGCAGCCCTGCGTGACGCGGGAGACGAGTTCGACTTCCGGGCCAAACAGCACGCCGGACAGGCCACCGGAATACACGCCGTCGGCAATATGCAGCGTACGGTTGCGTGCCGAGCTCAGTCCGCCGAACAGGTAGCCGGTGGCGGTACGCACGCTCAGCTCGTGCAGCAGCTCCTGCACGTCGGGTGTGCTGCCTTCGGCATGCACCAGCGCGGTATGGGGAACGAAGCCCGACGACGCGGCCGGCAAGGGCTGGCGCCCCGAGAACAGCTGGAAGGCCTGGCGCGGAAGCGGCGCTGCCAGCAGCACCATCGCCGGCTGGTCGAAGTACTCCACGCCGCTCGCCGACACGCCGAGGCCAACCGTGCCGACCCACGACACCCCGGGCCAGTTCTGCTGCAACGCGGCAAGGATCGCCTCGGCGGCGAGCGCGTAGTAATCGCTCAGGTAGCACCAGCCGAGCGTCAGCGGCGGCGCATGATCCAGCCGCGCCTGGCGCAGCAGGTCCTGCGTGTCCAGCTGCCTCTGGCAGTCAGCCAGTGCGACCTGCCACTCGACATGGGCGGCGTCAGCGTGAACAAAGGTCAGGTCATGCATGGCTTGCCTCCGGGTCCAGGCTGGCGTCATACCATTGGACTGCGGCAGGCAGCGGGTGTTCAGGTCCCGCGTCGATGCGCGTGGCCCTGGCTTAGTCCGCCTTCGCCCCCGACTCGCGTGCGACCTTGACCCACTTGTCGGTCTCGGCGCGGATAAACGCCGCGAGCTGCGCCGGCGTCATGTCGCCGGCGGTCACGCCCTGCTCTTCGAAGCGCTTCTGCACATCCGGCGCCTTCAGCAGCTTGCCCAGTTCCGCCGACACCCGCTGCCCGATCGCCGCCGGCGTACCGCGCGGCGCCATCAGCGCGAACCACGTGGTGACTTCATAGCCTTTCACGCCGCTCTCGGCCAGCGTCGGCACGCCCGGATAGGCGCCTGAGCGCTTCGCGGTGGTGACGGCCAGCGCCTTGACCTTGCCGCTGCGCACGTGCTGCGAGGCCGACGGGCTGGTCTCGATCGCCATCTGGATCTGGCCGGCGATCAGGTCAGTCATCATCGGCGCGCCGCCCTTGTACGGCACGTGCGCGATATCGGTCCCGGTGAGCGAGCGGAACAGCTCGCCGGACATGTGCTCGGTGCTGCCGATGCCGGCCGAGCCGTAGTTGACCTTGCCGGGGTGCGCCTTGATGTAGGCGATCAGCTCCGGCACCGACCGCGCCGGGATGGCGGGATTGACCACCAGCACGTTGGGCGTCAGCGCCACCAGCCCCACGGGATCGAGGTCGCGCGTGAACTCGTACGGCAGGCTCTTGTAGATGGCCGGCGCCATGGTGTGCGCCACGGTGGCGAGCAGGAAGGTATAGCCGTCGGGCTGCGCGCGCGCGACATTGGCCGCGCCAATGGTACCGCCGGCGCCGGGGCGGTTGTCGATCACAACGGGCTGCTGCAGCGCCTCGCCCAGCTTCTGGCCGACGGTGCGCGCGAGGATGTCGGTGGTGCCGCCGCTGGCGAAGGGCACCACCAGCGTGATCGGCTTGGTCGGCCAGCTGTCGGCAGCGAATGCGGAAGTGATGGCGGCGGGATTGCCCAGCACGGCGCCGGCGGCCAGCGCCGCAAGCACGCCGCGGCGGATGCGCGAAACGGAAGGCATGCAGTCTCCTTTGCGGGAAGTCATGTTGTTATGGGACGGCGGGCGGGCGCCCGCTTCTGGTGGTGCGACTCTACGCAGCCGCCATGGCGCGCGCCATCGGGCGGGCGTTAAGGGGTCTTCAGGATTCGTGAACCGCGACGGGTTTTCCGCTACCATGCCGCCAATTTGCGGCAGCGGGGATGCGACATGGAACTGAGGCAATTGCGCTACTTCGTCAGCGTGATCGAGCATGGCAGCATGGGCAAGGCGGCGCTGGAGCTTGGCGTGGTCACCTCCGCGCTGAGCCAGCAGATCAGCCGGCTGGAAAGCGAACTGTCGACGCGGCTGCTGCAGCGCACCTCGACCGGCGTGGTCGCCACCGATGCCGGCCTGGCCTTCTGGCGCCAGGCCCAGCTGGCGCTGCGCCATATCGACGACGCTGCGCTCGCGGCCCGGCAGGCGCGCTTGTCCGGCCATGTCAGCGTGGGGCTGCCGCCCAGCACGGCGGGAGTACTGGCGCTGCCTTTCATGCAGGCCATGCGCGAGCGCTACCCCGACGTGCGGCTGCGCATGGTGGAGAGCCTGTCTGGCTATCTCGGCGCCATGCTGAGCGCGCGCCAGATCGACCTGGCGGTGCTGTTCAGCGAGGAGCCGGCGCAGCGCTGGAGCGTGCTGCCGCTGCTCGACGAGCGCCTGTTCGTGATCGGCGCCGAAGGGCTGGCCGGGATGCCGCGCGGAGAAAGCACCTCGGTGGCGGCGCTGGACAAGCTGCCGCTGATCCTGCCCAGCGGCTCGCACGGCTTGCGCGCACTGGTCGCCGCCTGCTTCCGGCAGGCAAAGCGCGAGCCGCAGGTGGTGGCCGAGATCGATGGCCTGGCGATCCTGATGGATGCCGTGCAGGGTGGCCTGGGCGCCACCATCCAGCCCGGCGCGGCGCTGGCGCGCAGCCAGGGCATGCCCTACCGTAGCGTGCTGCTCACCGACACCGGCGCGACCCGCCCCAACCTGCTGGTGAGCCTGTCGGACGATGAGCTATCCCCGGCGGGGCTGGCCGCGCGCGTGGTGCTGGCCGACGTGGCCGCCACGCTGGTGCGCGAAGGGCGCTGGCCGGGGGCCACGCTGCGCCCTCGCTGACGCCTTCGGGATTGTCCCCGCCAGGGCTTCACGAAAGCTGAAGCCCCCTTGCCGCGGCCCTGATGGCGGCTGTGCGCCTTGCCGGCCAAGATGGCGCCAGCAAGGAGACAATCCCGATGGTCGACGTATTGGTGGACGTATTGATTATTGGCGGCGGCAACGCGGCCCTGTGCGCGGCGCTGATGGCGCGCGAAGCCGGGGCCTCGGTGCTGCTGCTCGAATCCGCGCCGCGCGCCTGGCGTGGCGGCAATTCCCAGCACACCCGCAACCTGCGCTGCATGCACGACGCGCCGCAAGACGTGCTGGTCGATGCCTATCCCGAGGAAGAGTACTGGCAGGACCTGCTCAAGGTCACCGGCGGCATCACCGACGAGCACCTGGCGCGGCTGGTGATCCGCGCCTCGTCCACCTGCCGGCCGTGGATGCGCAAGCATGGCGTGCGCTTCCAGCCGCCGCTGTCGGGCGCGCTGCATGTGGCGCGCACTAACGCCTTCTTCATGGGTGGCGGCAAGGCGCTGGTCAATGCGTATTACCGCAGCGCCGAGGCGATGGGCGTGCAGATCCGCTATGAAACGCCGGTCGACGCGATCGAAATGGATGGCGACCGCTTCGTCGCCGCGCGCAGCGGTGGCCAGCGCTTCACCGCGCGGTCCTGCGTGCTGGCCGCCGGCGGCTTCGAGTCCAACCGCGAATGGCTGCGCGAGGCCTGGGGCCGGAACGAACGCGGCGAATGGCCCGCCGACAACTTCCTGATCCGCGGCACGCGCTTCAACCAGGGCGTGCTGCTGCGGCACATGATCGAAGCCGGTGCCGATGCCATCGGCGATCCGTCGCAATCGCACTGCGTCGCCATCGATGCGCGCGCGCCGCTCTATGACGGCGGCATCTGCACGCGCATCGACTGCGTGTCGCTGGGCATCGTCGTCAACCGCGACGCCGAGCGCTTCTATGACGAAGGCGAGGACTTCTGGCCCAAGCGCTATGCGATCTGGGGCCGGCTCGTGGCGCAGCAGCCGGGGCAGATCGGCTATTCGATCATCGACAGCAAGGCCGTCGGCCGCTTCATGCCGCCGGTATTTCCCGGCGAGAAGGCCGACACGCTGCCCGAACTCGCGCGCAAGCTCGGGCTGCCGGAGGCGCAGTTCGTGCGCACCGTGCAGGACTACAACACCGCGTGCCGCGTCGGCACGTTCGACCATACCGCGCTGGACGATTGCCATACCGAGGGCCTGGCACCGGCCAAGACGCACTGGGCACGACCGCTGGACCAGGCGCCGTTCTACGGCTATGCGCTGCGGCCGGGCATTACCTTCACTTACCTGGGGCTAAAGGTGAACGACCGGGCCCAGGTGCATTTCGGCGGCAGGCCGAGCGGAAATCTATTTGTGGCAGGAGAAATGATGGCGGGCAACGTGCTGGGCAAGGGATATACGGCCGGAGTCGGCATGTCGATCGGCACCGCCTTCGGGCGCATTGCCGGCACGCAAGCCGCGCGGGCAGCTGGGATCAACTCGGGAGCGAGCCATGCAGAAGCTTGAAGCCCTGGCGCGAGAGGCCGCCGATCTGGCAGGCGCAGACGCTGTCGCCAGGCATGGCAACGCACGCGTGATCCGGGTGCTGCCGCTGACCGACAACGAAGCCGAAGTCGCGCGGCAGATGCAGATCTGCAATGCCTGCCGCTATTGCGAAGGGTTCTGCGCGGTGTTCCCGGCGATGACGCGGCGGCTTGAGTTCGGCAAGGCCGATGTCAACTACCTGGCGAACCTGTGCCACAACTGCGGGGCGTGCTACCACGCTTGCCAGTATGCGCCGCCGCATGACTTTGGCGTCAACGTTCCGCAGGCGATGGCCAGGGTGCGGCTGGAGACGTACAGCGAATATGCGTGGCCCGCGCCGCTGGGCAAGCTGTACCAGCGCAACGGCCTGACGGTAGCGGTGGCGCTGGCGATCGGGCTGGCATTGTTCCTGGTGCTGGCGGTGACGACGGGCGGTGCCCTGTGGCAGCGGCATGCCGGCGGCAACTTCTACGCGGTGTTCCCGCACAACACGCTGGCGGCGATGTTTGGCGCGGTGTTTGGGTTCTCGGTGCTTGCGCTCGGGGTTGGCGTGCGGCGCTTCTGGCGCGATGTGTCGGCCGGGACGGCGTCAGCGCCTGCGGTGGCCGAGGCGGCGAAGAACGTGCTGGCGCTGACCTACCTGGACGGAGGTCATGGCGATGGATGCAATGAGGCGAGTGATCGCTTTACGCTGGCACGGCGGCGCTTCCACCATTTCACGTTCTATGGCTTCATGCTGTGCCTTGCCTCGACGGCGGTAGCTACCGGGTACCACTATCTGCTGGGCTGGCATGCGCCGTATCCGGTTGCCAGCCTGCCGGTGCTGCTGGGTATCGCTGGCGGGCTGGGGCTGTTGATCGGGCCTGCTGGCTTGCTATGGCTGAATCTCCGGCGGCATCCGATGCAGGGGGATGTGCGCCAACGCCCGATGGATCGGGGTTTCATCGCGCTGTTGTTGCTGACCAGTGCTACCGGGCTCGGGTTGCTGGCGTTGCGTGACACGTTGGCGATGCCGTTGCTACTGGCGGTGCATCTTGGCGTGGTGATGGCGTTGTTTGCGACCCTGCCGTATGGGAAGTTTGCGCACGGGATCTATCGTAGCGCGGCGCTGCTCAAGTCCGCGATCGAGAAGCGGCATGGGGGCGGGCCGCAGCTGGGAAGCGATTGAGGCTTGTAAGGTCGGGCGTCTGACCCTGGCCACCAAAAAGCAAAACCCCACATTCCGAAGAATGTGGGGTTATCAACCATCTGACCAGCCCGACGGGACCGGCGATTTTCCAGGCTAAGAAAGCTTCAGGCTCAGTCTACCGTAGCACCCGAAGCCTTCACAACCTTCGCCCACTTGGCGGTTTCCGACTTCATGAACGCGGCCAGCTGCGCCGGCTTTTCCGGATTGGGTTCAGCGCCCTGGTCGGCCATCTGCTTCTTCACTTCCGGCATGGCCAGGATCTTGACCACTTCCGCGTTCAGGCGATCGACGATCGGCTGCGGCGTGCCGCCCGTGGCGTACAGCGCGAACCACGAAGTCGCCTCATAGCCCGGCACGCCCGACTCGGCCACGGTCGGCACGTTCGGCAGCGCCGGCGAGCGCTTGGCCGAAGTCACGGCGATCGCACGCAGCTTGCCCGCCTTCACATGCGGATACGACGACGGCATGTTGTCGAACATCAGGCCGATCTGGTTGCCCAGCAGGTCATTCACCGCCGGCGCGCTGCCCTTGTACGGAATGTGCTGGATATGCAGGCCGGTCATCGAGTTGAACAGCTCACCCGACAGGTGCATCGACGAGCCGCTGCCCGACGAGCCATACGACAGCTTGTCCGGATTGGCCTTCACGTAGGCGATCAGTTCCTTGACGTTGTTGACCGGCACCTTGGGGTTCACCACCACCAGGTTCGGCACCATCGCCACGCGCGTGATCGGCGCGAAGTCCTTGACCGGGTCATACGGCAGCTTGGAATACAGCGACTGGTTGATCGCGTGCGTGCCGATGGTGCCCATGAACAGCGTGTAGCCGTCGCCCGGCGCCTTGGCCGCCAGCGAAGCGCCGATGTTGCCGCCCGCGCCCGGACGGTTGTCGATCACCACCGGCTGGCCGAGCGCCTTGCCCAGTTGCAGGCCGACGATGCGGGCCAGGATGTCGGTGGTGCCGCCGGCCGAGAACGGCACGATCAGCGTGATCGGCTTGGTCGGGTAGCCGCCTTGTGCGTGCGCGGCGCCAGCGAAGCCGGCAAAGGTGGTGGCCAGCGCCACGCCGGCGGCGAGCAGGCGGCGGCGCGTGGTGGAGGTCTGGGAATCGTGTCTCATCGGTATTACTCCGGTAAAGCTGTCCCAACGGAGATTGGGGCCCGTGCAGGACGTTGTGCTGAAATGGCGTGATTGCCGTTCCCGAACGGATGCCGCGCACTCGCGCGCATCCCGGTTGACGGCCCGGCTCCGGGCCGCCATGCGTGACGTTTGGTTAACGTCTCTTCTTGTCGAATCTTTGAGTGCCGGGGCGCGCTTATACCGGCGCAACGCCCAGCGTGGTGCCGCCGCACACGTACATCACCTGGCCGGTGACGAAACCGTTGTCCGGCGACAGGAAGAACAGCGCGGCGCGCGCGACGTCTTCCGGGGTGCCCATGCGCTTGACGGTGATGCTGGCAAGGATGCGTTTGGTCTGCTCGGCGCCTTCCGGGTTGCTCTTGCGGAACAGCTCGGTGGCGATCGGGCCCGGGGCCACCGCGTTGACGGTGATGCCGTCGCCGCCAAGTTCCATCGCGAGCGTGCGGGTCATGCCGATCAGGCCGGCCTTGGTGGCCGAGTACACCACGCGCTCGGGCTTTCCCAGCGCGGCGCGCGAGGCCATGTTGACGATGCGGCCGAAGCCTGCGGCGCGCATCGCGGGCAGGCAGGCTTGCAGCAGCAGCAGCGGCGCTTGCAGGTGCAGGCCGGTCACGTAGTCCAGGTCGGCAACGGTGGCGCTGTCGGCGGTGCCGGGACGGGTGGCGCCGGCATTGTTCACCAGGCGCGTGACGGCAAAGCGCGACGTGACCTGCTCGGCCACGGCGCGGGTCGCGTCGGCGTCGGTCAGGTCGGCCTGGAAAAAGGTCATGTTGGGATGCGACCAGGCCGGCGCGGCGTAGTCGACATTGACCACCTGGGTCACGCCATCGGCCAGCAGCATTTCGCAGATGGCGCGGCCGATGCCGGAACTGCCGCCGGTGACGAGGGTGGCTACGGGGAGGGACATCTTTGACTCACTTTCAGGACTACCGCGGTCTTGCTCCCCCTCCCGCAAGCGGGAGAGGGGAGCCAACACTCAGCAATGCGACGACAACGATTAAACGCGCTCGATCACCATCGCAATACCCTGGCCCACGCCGATGCACATCGTGCACAGCGCGAAGCGGCCGCCGGTGCGGTGCAGCTGGTACATCGCGGTGGTCACCAGGCGCGCGCCGCTCATGCCGAGCGGGTGGCCCAGCGCGATCGCGCCGCCGTTCGGGTTGACGCGCTTGTCGTCGTCGGCCACGCCCAGTTCGCGCAGCACAGCCAGGCCCTGCGCGGCGAACGCTTCGTTCAGCTCGATCACGTCGATCTGGTCCAGCGTCATGCCCAGTTGCTTGAGCAGCTTCTGCGTCGCCGGTGCCGGGCCGATGCCCATCACGCGCGGCGCCACGCCGGCGGTGGCCATGCCGACGATGCGCGCACGCGGGGTCAGGCCGTGTTGCTTGATGCCGGCTTCGCTCGCCAGCAGCAGCGCGCAGGCGCCGTCGTTCACGCCCGAGGCGTTGCCGGCGGTGACGGTGCCGTCAGGGCGGACCACGCCGCGCAGCTTGGCCAGCGCTTCCATGCTGGTGGCGCGCGGGTGCTCGTCGCGCTCGACCACGATCGGGTCGCCCTTCTTCTGGGCGATGGTGACCGCGGTGATCTCCTGCGCCAGCGTGCCGTCGGCCTGCGCGCGCGAAGCCTTCTCCTGGCTGCGCAGCGCCATCAGGTCCTGGTCTTCGCGGCTGATCTTGTAGTCGGTGGCGACGTTCTCGGCGGTCTCGGGCATGGAGTCCACGCCGTAGGCCGCGCGCATGGCCGGGTTGATGAAGCGCCAGCCGATGGTGGTGTCGAAGATCTGCGCATCGCGCGAGAAGGCGCTGGTGGCCTTGCCCATCACGAACGGGGCGCGGCTCATGCTTTCCACGCCGCCGGCGATCATCAGCTGCGCTTCGCCCGCCTTGATGGCGCGCGCGGCGGTGCCGGTGGCGTCCATGCCGGAGCCGCACAGACGGTTGATGGTGGCGCCCGGCACGTCCTGCGGCAGGCCCGCCAGCAGCGACGACATGCGCGCCACGTTGCGGTTGTCTTCGCCGGCCTGGTTGGCGTTGCCGTAGATCACGTCATCGATGGCCTTCCAGTCGACATTGGGATTGCGGGCCATCAGTGCCTTCAGCGGCACCGCGCCGAGGTCATCCGGGCGCACCGCGGACAGGCTGCCGCCGTAGCGGCCGATGGGCGTGCGGATGGCGTCGCAGATAAAGGCTTCGGTCATGGTGTGTCTCTCTCTTTGTGATGGATATCGATGCGGCGCTCAGGCCTGCTTCAGGGGCACGCCGGTCAGGCGCTGCAGTTCTTCAAAACTCAGGCCTTCCACCAGGTCGCGCGCGACCAGGCCGTCGGGGGTCACGTCGAGCGTGGCAAGGTCAGTGTAGATGCGCGTCACGCAACCGATGCCGGTCAGCGGATAAGTGCACTGCGGCACGATCTTGCTTTCGCCCTGCTTGGTCTGGTGTTCCATCATCACGAACACCTGCTTGGCGCCGATCGCCAGGTCCATCGCGCCGCCCACGGCGGGGATGGCGCCGGGCGCGCCGGTGTGCCAGTTGGCCAGGTCGCCCTTTTCCGACACCTGGAACGCGCCCAGCACGCAGAAGTCGAGGTGGCCGCCGCGCATCATCGCGAACGAATCGGCGTGGTGGAAGTACGAGCCGCCCGGCTTGATCGTCACCGGCTGCTTGCCGGCGTTGATCAGGTCGCCGTCTTCCTCGCCGGCAGCGGGCGCGGGGCCCATGCCGAGCAGGCCGTTCTCGCTATGCAGCAGGATTTCCTTGTCTGCGGGCAGGTGGTTGCCGACGAGCGTCGGCAGGCCGATGCCGAGGTTGACCACGGCACCTTCCGGAATGTCTTTGGCCACGCGGGCGGCCATCTGGTCGCGGGTCAGGCGTTGCATGCTGTTTCTCCTGTTGCCGCGCTCAGGCGACCTTGACGACGCGCTTGACGAAGAGGCCCGGCGTCACGATGTGTTCGGGGTTCATCTCACCCAGCTCGACAACCTTGTTGACCTGCACGATGGCGCACTTGGCGGCCATGGCCATGATCGGGCCAAAGTTGCGCGCGGTCTTGCGGTAGGTGAGGTTGCCCCAGCGGTCGGCGGTGTCGGCCTTGATCAGCGCGAAGTCGGCGTGGATCGGCGATTCGAACACGTAGCCCTGGCCATCGATGATGCGGGTCTCCTTGCCCTCTGCCAGCGGCGTGCCGTAGGCGGTGCGGGTAAAGAAGCCGCCGATGCCGGCGCCAGCAGCCCGGATGCGCTCGGCCAGGTTGCCCTGCGGCACCAGTTCCAGCTCGATCTCGCCGGCGTGGTAGAGCGAGTCGAACACGTACGAGTCCGTCTGGCGCGGGAACGAGCAAATGATCTTGCGCACGCGCCTGGCCTTCAGCAGCGCGGCCAGGCCGGTGTCGCCGTTGCCGGCGTTGTTGTTGACGATGGTCAGGTCGCGCGCGCCTTGCTCGATCAGCGCGTCGATCAGTTCCGCGGGCATGCCTGCGAGGCCAAAGCCACCAATGAGGATGGTGGCGCCGTCGTGGATGCCGGCCACCGCCGCTTCCACCGTGTCGTATAGCTTGTTGATCACTTGCGTTTCCAGGTCGGAAGATCCGCAGGCTACCGGAGCGGGCCGCAAGGCGCGGCGCATGAAAGACGGTCTCCGATAGTCCTGCCGGAAGGATGTTCGTTCGCAGCCGGCGGCATTGGCGCCGCCAGTACCGCCCGTTGAACGGTCCAGCAGTCTGCGTGGTGTTGTTTGGGGCCGCGCGGTTCCCACGGCCGCGATCCGAAAGCCGCCAGCGGTTGGCTGGCCCATTGTTCGCTATTAGAACTTGAATTCGCAGAATGAACAGATTACACCTGCGCGCGGGCGACGGTCAACCAGTGGGCCCGCCCAGGGCACACACGGTGGGCGATCACCGCGCGAGGTGACGGCGGCTTCCCGTGTAGGACAGAACCGACAGGGGAATCGGTTCGCTGTCGATGTTGCGCCGGGGTCGCGGGGACTATCGTTGAATCAGAGGACGGCAGCGCCCGCACAGCAGCCCCCGGACCACCCGGCTCAGGCGCGCCGCCAGGCAACAGACAAGAACGAGGAGTCAGACCATGGCCACCGTCAATGTCCCGAATGCCTCCACGCAACATGCCGCAGCCCTTGCGCGCATCCTGCAGGTTACGCAGCAGGCGTGGGGATTGGGCCAGGAAAACAAGCGAAGCATCGCGTCCGCGACAGGTCTCGGCGTTGCGCCCAAGCTGTCGCGCCGCGCGCGGCTGGCGCGGGCCGCCGCACGCGCGTTCGAGGCGCAGGTCATGGCGATCCGCTGCCGCCAGGTGTTCGTCGGCTGAGCGGCATGCCGGCCACCCCGGCCGGCAAATACGCAAATATTCTCAGGCCGCGGCCGCCACGCCGCTCAGCGTGGCGCGGCTGCCGCCAACCCCCGGCCGCACTTCCAGACGCACGTCGATGCGCTCGCGCAGTTCTGCCACGTGCGAGATGATCCCTACCAATCGGCCGGCTTGCTGCAGGTCGAGCAGCGTGCGGATGGCAAAGTCCAGGCTTTCCGGATCCAGCGTGCCGAACCCTTCGTCAACGAACAGCGTATCGAGCTGGATGCCGCCCGCGCGCGACTGCACCACGTCGGCCAGGCCAAGAGCCAGCGACAGCGACGCCAGGAAGCCTTCGCCGCCCGACAGCGTATTGGCCGGGCGCGGCGCCCCGGTGTCGTGGTCGAACACTTCAATATCCAGCCCGCCTGCACTGCGCTGGTCGGCCTGCTCGCGCACGCGCTGCAGCACATAGCGGCCCCGGCTCATCGCCAGCAGCCGCGCCGACGCGGCTTCCAGCACCTCGTCAAGCAGCGTTGCCAGCACGAAGCGCTGGAAGGTCATGCGGCGCGGGTTGTTGCCGTTGGCCACCTCGGCCAGCCGGCCCAGCACCGCATAGCGGGCTTCGATATCGCGGCCCTGCGCGTCGAGCTGCTGCAGGCGCAACTGGCATTGCTGCAGCGTGTCGCGCGCGCGGCCGCGATCCGCCTGTTGCCGGACCAGGGCTTCGACTGCGTCGGCGGCGGCCTGCCCGGCGGCGCGCAATCCGTCCAGGTCCGGCACGCCGAGCCCTTGCGCGGCGGCGTCGGCGCGCTCGCGCAGCCGGGCGGCGGAGACCAGCTCCATATCGAATGCACGCAGCGCCTGGTCGATACGCGCCATCTCGGCATCGGGCAGGCTGGCCGCGGCATGCGCCCGTGCATCGGCAAGACCTTCACGCGCCAACGCTTGCGCCAGCGCGCCTTCCGACTCGGCAAGGCGCGCGGCGGCTTGCGCCTGGGCCTGCCGGGCCGAGCCGAGCGCGGCCTGCGCGGCGGCGGCATCGGTGGCTGCCTGCCGTTCCGCCGCCTGCGCGGTGGCGAGCGCGTGCTCCAGCGCCGCGGCATCGGCCTGGGCCTGGCGCAGGGCTTCGGCCAGCGCCACCGGATCGCGCGAGTCTTCGGGGACCTGCGCGCAGGCAACCTGCCATTCGACCTGGCACTGCGCCAGCGCTTGCGAAGCCGTTTCCGCTGCGGCGGCGGCTTCGCGGCCGGCGAGCTCCGCCGCTTCGCGCGCGGCGCGGCTGGCGGCGATGGCGGCTTCGCACTGGCCAACGCTGGCCGCTGCCTGCTGGCCTGCTGCCAGCGCGGCTTCCAGCGTTGCCATGTCTGTCTTCAGCTGGCGCGCGGCCTCCTCCGAGACATCGCCCAGGGCCTGCGCGAGTTCCTCGGCGCGCTCGCGCGCCTGCAAGCTGGCGGCCTGCGCGGCTTGTAGCTGGCCGGCGCAACGCACCGCCTGCGACTCGGCCTCGAGCATGGCGCCGCGCGCCTGCTCCAGCGCCTCATCGGACAGCGGTGTCTCGACATGCTGCGCCGGCGTGGGATGCGCACTGCTGCCGCATACCGGACACGCCTCGCCGGTGGCGAGCAACGCCGCCAGCCGGGCCGCCTGGCCGGCGCGCCACGCGGCTTCGGCTTCGGCCAGCGCGGCACGGCGGCGTTCGCGCATGCGGTCGGCCAGTTGCAGCGCCGCTTCCACGTCGGCTGCCTGCGCGACGGCATTGGCGAGCGCCTGCATCGCCTGCGCGTGACGGCTGAATTGCCGCGACTTTTCCTGCAGCGCGGCGAGCTGCAGTTGCGTGCCTTGCAGCTGCGCGGCAGCCAGCTGTGCCTGCCCGAGCGCGGCCTCCGCCGCCACGGCCTCGGCCTGGCTCGCCGCCAGCCTGGCGGCGGCACGCTCGCGCGCCGCGGCGGTGGCGGCTTGCTTCTGCTGTGCCGCCTCCAGGGCCTCGCGCAGCGTGCCGAGCTGGCGCGCGCGCGGCAGCATGGCGTCCAGTTCCGCGCAGCGCCGCTGCGCGGCCGAGCGCAATCCGGCACGGCCGGTCTCGGCCTGCAATGCGGCGGCGGCCTGCGCCGCCTGCTGCGTGGTGCGTGCCGCGCCCGCTTCGGCCTGCTCAAGCGCGGTCCCGGCCGCAGTGAGGTCCCGCTGCGCGAGCTGCCACTGCTGCAATGCCGGGTTGACGCGTGCCGCCCGCTGCGCCGCCTGCAGCCGCATGCGTTCGGCCTCCATCACGGGTTGCTGTGCCAGCAACGCCGTGTGCGCGGCTTCGGCCTGCTGGCGCTCCTGCAGCCGCGCCGCGACCTGTTCGCCCGCGCCCAGCGCCGCCTGCGCAGCGGCCAGCGCCTGGCGTGCGACCTGCTCCTGTGCCTGCAGCGCATGCATTTCCGCCTGCAGCGCGGCGATGCCGTCGGCAAGCGCCTGCGCGCTCTCCATGCCGGCCTGCCGCAGCGCTTCGTCGCGCTGGATGCCGATGCGCTCGGCATCGCGGCGGATGCCGGCCGCCTGCGTCTTCAGCAGTTCTTCCACGCGGCGATAGAGCTCGGTCCGGAACAAGCGCTCCAGGATCGCCTGCCGCGCCTGCGAACTGGCGGTCAGCAGTTCGCGGAAGCGCCCTTGCGGCAGCACGATGACCTGGCGGAACTGCGCGCTGTCGAAGCCGAGCAGCTCGCGGATGGCATCGCTGACCTTGCCCGGCTGGCCAGCCTTGCTGACCCAGCCATTGCCGTCATGCTGGTCGAGCTGCGCCTTGGCCGGCTCCGTCAGCCAGCCCTCGCCGCGCTGCTTGGGCCGCTCCTGCGCGGGCGAGCGCACCACGCGCCAGCGTTGCGCGCCCAGGCTGAATTCCAGCGTGACCTCGGTGCGCAGTCCCGGCGCGGCGTTGGCGCTGCGCATGGCCTGCGCACTGCGCTCGCCGCCGGAGGTATCGCCATACAGCGCAAAGCAGATGGCGTCGAGCAGCGTGGTCTTGCCGGCGCCGGTGGGGCCGTGGATCAGGAAGAAGGCCTGGTTGCCGAGCCGCGTGAAATCGACCTGCTCGGTCGCGGCAAACGGCCCGAAGGCCTGCAGGGTCAGGTGCAGAGGTCTCATGCCGACTCCCGCTCCGTCGCCGCCATGCCGGCCAGCACATGGTCCAGCACCTCGCGGTGGCCCGGCTCCAGCTCGGCATCGGCCACCTCGCGGAAAAAGCTGGCAAACAGCTCGCCGGTGCCAAGCTGGCGCAGCTGGCGGCCCGCTTCCGAGGCCGTGCCGCTGCGCGCCAGCACCGCGCGCTCGATCGCCAGCGCATTGGGGTAGACCTGGCGCAGCTTGGCCATGGGGTCGAGCAGCGCGCCGGCATCGGTCAGGCGCGCGTGGATATAGTCGTCGCGCTGCGGGTCATCTGCGCCAGCGGCAAGCAGCGCGGCCAGTTCGCCTTCCACCACGCGCACGTCGCGCAGCGGCTGCAGCGGCACCGGCGTGATCGAGACGGTGCCATCGCCATCCAGCTCGATGCGCGACACCGACTTGTCGTGCGCGCATTCGGACAGCGAGTACTTGAGCAGCGAGCCGGCGTAATGGATGCGGCCCCCGCCAAGCGTCTGCGGCCGGTGCAGGTGGCCCAGCGCGACCAGGTCGAAACCGGCGAAGAGGTCGGCCGCCACGGCGCCGCTGCCGCCGACCGACAGCGGCCGCTCCGATTCGCTGGCCGCGCCGCCGACCACGAAGGCATGGCCCACCACCACCGCGCGCACGCCCGGGGGATGGACCGCGCGGATCGCGTCGAGCTGCGCGCGCAGCGCGGCTTCGTGCGAGGGCAGATCGGCGCCCATGGCGTCGCGCACCACCGCGGGCTCGGCATAGGGCAGCGCGTAGACGCGCACTTCGCCGTGCGCGTCCTGCAGCGTCACGCTGGCGGCCTCGGCCAGCGTGCGGCCGGCCACGTGCAGGCCCTGCGCGCGCATCAGGCGCGCGCCAAATTCCAGCCGCTGCGCGCTGTCATGGTTACCGGCGATCATCACCACCGGAACGCCGGCATCGACGACGATGCGGCCCAGCACGTCGTCGAGCAGCGCCACGGCCTCGGGCGGTGGCACGGCGCGGTCATAGACGTCGCCGGCGATCAGCACGGCGTCGGGTCGTTCGGCTTTGACCAGTTCAACGAACTGGCCAAGGATATGGGCCTGGTCTTCCAGCAGGCTGCGGGCATGGAAGAGCCGGCCGAGATGCCAGTCGGCGGTGTGCAGGAAACGCAATCTGGGATCCGGTGGATTTTGCGCGCATGTGGCGCGCGAACCCAGCATGATAAATCGTCGCGGTGCCTGCATGACCGTTCAGCGACGGTTCAGCCGCGCCGGCGCATCATCCGTGAAGACCAAGCAGAAGGTGTGGCCGGCGTAGAAGCCCGTCGACGCCAGCACCACGGTGGAGCTGGTCGGCGAGTACGACACGGAGCTGATCGGCGAATCGCACTTCGACGTGAAGGAAATCCGCCTGCCTTGATCGTTGACCGCGCGGGCATGCGCCCGTCGGGGATTGCGCCGCAGTTGACCGCGGCGAACGGGCCGCCGCCGGCCGCTCTGTAAATGCAGGAGGCCAAGCAGTCCGAAGCAGGAACGATACGCGGCGCAAGCCGCGAGCGCGCCGGGCTCAGGTCACGCGGAAGCCGACCTTCAGCGTGACCTGGAAATGAGCGATCTTGCCGTTCTCGATATGGCCGCGCGTTTCCACCACTTCGAACCAGTCGATGTTCTTGATGGTTTCGCCAGCCTTGGCGATGGCGCTGCGGATCGCCGCATCGCAGCCATCCGGCGAAGAGCCGACGATTTCGACCAGCTTGTAGGTATGGTTCGACATGTCCCTCTCCTTGGCGGGCAGGCCCGCGGGGTTCCATCCATCATAGGCGCCATGCGCCGATAGTCCCAAGGCCGGTGCCGCCGGCGCATATCCTGTTACACATCGCCCTTTGCCAGTGGCGTATGCGGCTGCTACGCTGCGGTCCCGCGCACCACAGCCCGCGCCGCGCGCGCAGGCTGTCCCTGACCGAAGCCAGCATAAACGTCGCGACCTACGCGCCCTGACTTACCGAATGTTCCGCCGTACCGTACTGGGCCTTGCCCTCGCCGCCGCCGTATCGGCCTTCACCTCGTTCAGCCCCTTCGCCCTGATCGCGCATGCGCGTTCGGCGTCCGGCTTCGACCAGGTCACCGAGTCCATCACCAACAGCATCAGCGACACCTTCAGCGAAGCGGTAGCGAAGCACCTGCCTTCGCGGTCCGGCAAGCCGGCGCAGCCGCCCGAGGCCAGCCCCGCGCCGAGCAAGGCGTTCGCGCAGGGCAGCGGCTACACGCTGTGCTTCGTGCCCGACGGTGCGAGCTGCCAGGCGCTGCTGGTCAATGCCATCCGCAGCACGCGCCGGCAGCTGCTGATCCAGGCTTATTCGTTCACCAGCGCACCGATCGCCGAGGCCGTGGCGCAGGCGCACCGGCGCGGCGTGGACGTGCGCGTGATCCTCGACAAGAGCCAGCAGTCGGAGCGCTATACCAGCGCCACCTATCTCAAGCACGCGGGCGTGCCGGTGGTGATCGACAACAAGCCCGCGATCGCGCACAACAAAGTGATGGTGTTTGACGAACAGGCAGTGTTCACCGGCTCGTTCAACTTCACCAAGTCGGCGCAGGAGCGCAATGCCGAGAACGGCATGCTGATCCGCGGCGATGCGGCGGTGGTGAAGGCCTATACGGACAACTGGCACAAGCGCTACCGGCAATCGCGCGCATATTGAGCGCTTCCCTGACCCGGCAAACGGCAGCGCCGGCACGACGGCGCGCGCGGTGGCAAACTTGCGGCTGGCGCGCGGCACGCGCCGCGCATTCCGCCGACCCGCCGCGCGTTCCGCCTACCTAGTGAGCCATTCCGGAGAGCCTTTGCCATGACAGCCATTCCCGACAGCCAATGGATCCGCGTCGACAGCGACGCGGGCAGCTTCGACGCCTACCTCAGCCTGCCGCCGGCGGGCATCCGGCCCGGCGCGCCCGGCATCGTGCTGCTGCAGGAAATCTTCGGCGTGAACGAACACATCCGCGCGGTGGCTGACCAGTACGCCGCCGACGGCTATGCCGTGCTGGCGCCCGACGTGTTCTGGCGCGACGCGCCGCGCGTCGAACTGGGCTACGCCGGCGACGACATGACGCGTGCGCTGGCGCTGCGCCAGGCGGTCGACATCGAAGCCGCGATGGGCGACATCGCCGCCACCGTGCAGGCGCTGCGCCAGCGTACCGGCGCCGGCAAGGTCGCAGCGGTGGGCTACTGCTTCGGCGGCCTGCTGTCGTACCTGAGCGCGGCGCGCGGGCTCGTCGACGCGGCGGTGCCGTACTATGGCGGCGGCATCCAGAACCAGCTGCAGGAAGCGGCGAACATCCGCGTGCCGGTGCAGTTCCACTACGGCGCGCTCGACGCGCACATCCCGCCCGAGGCCGTGCTGAGCGTGCGCGACGCGGTGGCCGGCAAACCCGGCACCGAGATCCACGTCTACGGCAACGCCGACCACGGCTTCAACTGCTGGGCGCGGGCCTCGTACCACCAGCCCAGTGCCGCGCTGGCACACGGGCGCGCGCTGGCCTTCTTGGCGCAGACGCTGTAACAGGCCACCCGGGGGCGCTCGCCCCCTGCGCCGCCTTGCCAGGGCGAGGCGGCAGCCCTTATCCTCGGCGCTTGGCTTCAAAGACTTGCTGGACCCTCAAACCATAACGACGGAGACCACCATGCAGTCAGAGCAGCAGCGCGCCCTGCGCAACACCATCCCCGACGCCATCGCCCGCGCGGTGCGGCGCAGTCCCGCCAAGACCGCGCTCCGCTTCGGCGAGCGGGCCTGGAGCTACCGCGAACTCGACCTCGCCGCCGCGCGCGTGGCCGGCGCGCTGGCACGATGGGGCCTGCGCCCCGGCGACCGGGTCGCGGCCTTTGGCAAGAACTCGGATGCGTACGTGCTGCTGTGGCTGGCCTGCCTGCGCAGCGGCCTGGTCCATGTGCCGGTCAACTTCTCGATGACGCGAGCGGAGGTGGAATACCTCGTGACGCAGTCGGGCGCCAGCGCGATCTTTGCCGACCCGGTACTGGCGGCGCGCATCGAAGGCCTGCCGTGCCGCATCGGCGGCACGCTGCATGGCGGCGGCAGTGCGCGCGATATCCTCGCCGCGGCAGCCAGCGGGCCCGAAGCACCAATACTCGACAGCCTCGCCGACACCACGCCGGCGCAGATCCTGTACACCTCCGGCACGACCTCCGCACCCAAGGGCGCGGTGCTGACCCACCGCGCGCTGCTGGCCGAGTATGTCAGCACGATTGACGCCTGCGACATCCGCGCCACGGACTATTCGCTGGCAGCGCTGCCGCTGTACCACTCGGCGCAGATGCACGTGTTCCTGATGCCGCTGCTGCTGTGCGGCGGCACCACGCTGATCGCCGACAGCCCCGAGGCGGGCTACTGCCTGCGCACCATCCACGCGGAAGGCATCA
The DNA here is from genome assembly GCF_015549295.1 of Cupriavidus sp. IK-TO18. Classification (NCBI taxonomy): domain Bacteria; kingdom Pseudomonadati; phylum Pseudomonadota; class Betaproteobacteria; order Burkholderiales; family Burkholderiaceae; genus Cupriavidus; species Cupriavidus sp. IK-TO18. The sequence goes on along the minus strand of NZ_JADGMP010000013.1, from coordinate 17,137 downwards.
CCAGCTTCTTTGCCCCGCCCACGGTCTGGATCTCGCTGCTGCGCCATGCCGAGTTCGAGCCCGCCAGGCTCGGCGCGCTGGTCAAGGCCTACTACGGGGCATCGATCATGCCGGTGCCGGTGCTGCTGGAGTTGCAGCAGAAGCTGCCGGCGCTGCGCTTCTACAACTGCTACGGGCAGAGCGAAATCGGGCCGCTGGCGACAGTGCTGGGCCCCGACGAGCATGCGGCGCGGCCCGCGTCGGCAGGACGGCCGGTGCTGAATGTCGAGACGCGCATCGTCGACGAGACCATGCAGGACGTCCCTCCCGGCGAGCTCGGCGAGATCGTGCACCGCTCGCCGCAACTGCTGACCGGGTACTGGGACAAGCCGGAGCAGACCGCCGAAGCATTTGCCGGCGGCTGGTTCCATTCCGGCGACCTCGGCTACATGGATGCCGAGGGCTACCTGTACGTGGTCGACCGGATCAAGGACGTGATCAATTCAGGCGGCGTGCTGGTCTCGAGCCGGGAAGTGGAGGAGTGCCTGTACACGCATGGCGCGGTGGCCGAAGCGGCGGTGTTCGCGCTGCCGCATCCGAAGTGGGTCGAGGCAGTGGCCGCGTGCGTGGTGCGCAAGCGCGGCCAGGAGGCCAGCGAAGAGGCGCTGATCGCGCATGCGCGCGAAGCGCTGGCGCCGTTCAAGGTGCCCAAGCGCATCGTGTTCGTCGACGACCTGCCGCGCAATACGGCCGGCAAGCTGCTCAAGCGCCAGCTGCGCACGGATTACGCGCAGCTGTTCAGCACCGAAGCCTAGCCGGCCGGGAGCGCCATCGCATCGGCATCGGTCAGTACGGTACCGCCACGCCGTTCTCGACCTTGACGCGGTCGCCGATGCGCATCTGGTAGGCGTTGGACTGCGTCAGCGTCAGGTAGGCGTTGTCGCTGGTGCGCACGCGCACGCGGTAGGCCGACGCGCTGGTGCCGGTGCGCTTCTCGACCTCGTTGCCGGCCACCGCGCCTACCACGGCGCCGCCGATGGTCGCTACCGTATTGCCGCGGCCGCCGCCGACCTGGTGGCCGAGCAAGCCACCGACGATGCCGCCGACCACCGCGCCCGCGCCGCTGGTCGAGGGCGGCTGGCCGGCAACCACTTCGATGGCCTCTACCCAGCCGTAGCGTACGCCGTACGCCTGGTTGCCGTAGTTGCTGTTGCCATAGCCGTTGCTGTCGTAGCCGCCGTCCGGATATTGCTGCTGCGGATACCCCTGTTGCGGATAGCCTTGCTGCGGATATTGCTGTTGAGGGTAGCCCTGCTGGGGATAGCCCTGCTGCGCCGGGTAGCCGCTGATGGTGGTGCCGCTGGTGCCGTAGTTGCCGCCATAGCTTCCACCATAGCTGCCGCCATAGGCGGTATTGGTGCCGTAGCTGCCGTAGCCGCTGCCATACCCCCCGCCATAGCCGTTGTCATAGCCATACGGCGTGGCACACCCGGCGAGCGCACCGGCGCCCAGCACCGCAAGCACAACCGAACGAAAGGGGATGGACATGGCTCGACTCCTGCGCACTGCGCTTATTGATGATGGTGATGAATGCGCGCGAGTCTAGGGCCGCGCGCGGGCGGCGGGTGTCACCGGAGCTTTTGATTGGTAACCGCCTGTAACCGGATCCGTGGCACCCGGTTGGCACCCGGTTGGCGCTCGGCTGGCAGGCTCAGCCGCGCTCGGCGCCGTCGTCGTTGAACTGCGTGATGCGTGCCACGCGGAAGGTGTTGCGCAGCGATTCCAGCTCGGTCCGGTGCAGCATCGCCAGCCGGTTCAGGCTGCGCTCGCCCTTGGCCAGCAGGTGCACCTGCACCACGCGCCGGTCCTCGGGATTGAGGCGGCGCTTGACCAGTCCGGCCGCCTCGCAGCGGTTGACCAGCGCCACCACGCCGTGCTGCTTGGCCTGCAGTCGTTCGGCCAGCTCGCCGATCGAGGCCCACTCCTTGTCGGCGCTGCCGCGGATATGCAGCAGCAGCAGGTACTGCTGCACGGTCAGCCCTTCCTCGCGCGCCGCATCCTCGGAAAACCGCAGGAAGCGCCGCAGCTGGTAGCGGAAGTCCGAGAGCGCCTCGAAATCCGCCTTGTTGAGCGGCGCAGGGTTGCGGGACGAGGCTGGCTTGCTGGGCATAGGACGAGACGGAAGAACGGCGCAAGGCGCAAAAAAAAACGGGGACGTGCCCGCCGCCGGCGCAGTGCGGCCGCGGGCGCTCGCAATTATAGGGCGGCGCCGGCATGTTGGACGCGCCACAGGCACGCGACCCGGATGTGCCGACGTGACGCCGGGCTATGGCAGAATCTGTGCGGTTGCAGACACCCTAACCCCACCGGAAACCGCATCGATGTTTACGGAAATCGCCCTCTTCCTGCTGGATACCATCTTTACCTTGTTCGGCATGGCCCTGCTGCTGCGCGTCTGGATGCAGCTGACGCGGCTGCCGACGCGCAACCCGGTCTCGCAGGGCGTGTTCCAGATCACCGACTGGCTGGTGCGGCCGCTGCGCCGGATCATTCCGGGCGTGGGCGGCATCGACTGGGCCACGGTGGTGGCGGCCTGGCTGACGGCGGTCGTGTTCCTGCTGCTGGTCGCGCTGCTCAGCGGCGCCGACCTGCTGGCGTTCCTGCCGGCGGTGCTGCTGACCGCGTTGCTCTATGTGCTGAAGTGGGCGATCAGCCTGGTGATGTGGGTCACGCTGCTGATGGCGATCCTGTCGTGGGTCAACCCGCATTCGCCGATCACGCCCGCCATCGACCACCTGACCGCGCCGGTGCTGCGCCCGATCCAGCGCGTGGTGCCCCGCCTCGGGGGCTTCGATGTCTCGCCGCTGGTGCTGTTCGTGATCGCGCAGATCCTGCTGATGGTGGTCGCCAGGCTGGGCGCGAGCGTGTTCAACATGCATTTTTGAGGACCGCAGGCCGCTGCGATGGGGCCGGGCACTGGCCGGCGCATTGTCCAGATGTCTGGACAGTGTTTCGAGAATTGACGCTTTTTCTGCTTAGTGTGAAGTCCTACATTACAGGCAACGTGGCGCTGCAGCCACGCACCCTGCCAAGAAGGACCACACCATGAAGACCCTCGCACAACCCCGCAACCTGGCGCTTTCGCTGCTGTGCGCGGCCGGCCTGTCGTTTGCCGCCGCTGCCGCGCACGCCTCTGAACCCGTTTCCGATATTGCGCGCCTCGACGGCGGCATCGCCCACGCCAGCAAGGCCGATCCTTTCCTGGACGGCGCTCGATATGCCTTCCGGAACGGCCGCGCCGATCCGTTCACCGACGGTGCCAGGCAAGGCAAGGTCGATCCGTTCACCGACGGCGCCGCCATCACCGGCCGTCGCGACAGCTTCACCGAAGGCGCCTGAGTCTGCGCGTTTTCCCTTGCCACGGCCTTGCGCCGTGGTGGCCCGCCGGCGTCCTCAACCCGCAGGGCGGGCCTCTCCCTGTGCCAGGCCGCTTCCGTCCGCCTGCGCGTCGTCTTCGGGCCCAGCGCCCTCCCTCGCCCACTCGCCGGGCTCGATCCCTTCCAGGCCTGGCTCGGGCCCCAGCTCCGACACCATCATCGACTCGATCGCTTCCATGAACACGCGCACCTTGCGCGGTTGCAGGCGCCGGTCCGGCAGCAGCGCGAACACGCGCAGCGGCGGCAGCGGGAAATCCGGCAGCACCCGCACCAGGCGGCCCTGCGCGATCTCGGCCTCGCAGTAGTTCACCGACAGGCGCGCGATGCCGAGGCCCGCCAGCGCGCCCTGCAGGCGCAGCTCGGCGTTGAAGGTCTGCATGCGCGGGCGGATCGGCACAGAGACGGTCTCGCCGTCGCGGGTGAATTCCCACACCGTGTCGCCCGGCGTGGTCAGCGTCGGCATGTTGGCCAGGTCTTCCGGGCGCAGCTGCGCCGGCAGGCTGTCCGCCAGCGACGGCGCGGCGAACAGCCCGCGCTCGACGTGGTAGATGCGGCGGGCCACCGTGCCGGAGTCGGGCAGGTCGGCATCGACGATGACGAACGCCACGTCAAACCCGTCGCGGATCGGGTCGACCAGTCCCTGCGTGATCTCGACCGCCACATCCAGCGCCGGATGCGCGACGAGTGTACGGCAGATCACCCCGCCCAGTTGCTGGGCGCCAAATTCATAAGGTGTGGCGATGCGCAGCACGCCCTGCACGCGCTCCTCGCGCGCCAGCGTTTCCTGGCGGATCTCGCGCAGCCGCGCGAACAGCGGCGCCACGTCGCGATAGACCGCCTTGCCGGCATCGGTGAGGCGCATGCGCCGCGTGGTGCGCTCCAGCAGCTTGGCGCCGATGGCGGTTTCCAGCCGCGCGACCGCGGCCGAGACGCGCGACTTGGGGCAATCGAGCTGCTCCGCCGCGGCCGTGAACGTTCCCTGCTCGACGACGCAGCAGAACGCTTCCCAGTCGTTCCATTGAATTGTTTGATTCACCGGACAATGTTTCCCTGACAGCCTGTAGTTCTCGGCGGCAGGCGACATTATGCTTGAGCGATGCAACAAACGCCTGTCCCGGCTGCACCGGACGGCTCAGCCCCAGCGCTGGCAACATCAGTCCCGGCAGCCCTCGCCCCCGCTACGACACCGGCCTCCGCCCCAGCACACCCCCGCATGCAACTCACCAGTCACCCCGAAATGGGTCACTGGCGTCTTTCATTGTTCGGCCTGACGCTCGGCCTGGTCACCGGCATCGACTTTTCTTCCACGTTGATGATGGGCGTGGCCAGCCAGCATATCCAGGGCGCCGTCGGCGCCGCGCCGGAAGACTACCTGTACGCGGTCTCGGCTTATGCCGCCACCGCGGTGCTGATGAACATGGTGCTCGACCAGGTCGCGCGCCGCATCACGTACAAGCGCTTTACGCTGGTGTCGCTGGTGGTGTTCATCCTGGGTTCGCTGATCTGTGCCGAATTTGCCACCCCCACCGGGCTCATCTCCGGCAAGGCGGTGCAGGGCCTGGGCGCCGGGGGCCTGTTCGCGGCCTCGCGCATCCTGGTGCAGCTGGTGTCGACGCCGGCCGAACGCGGCGCGCTAATGCTGCGCTTCGGCGGCGGCGCGTTCTCGATGCTGGCGCTCGCGCCGTGGCTGACCAGCATGTTCCTCGACGATATCGGCTGGCGCGCGGTGTTCCTGTTCCAGGCCGGCATTGCCTTGCCGGTGCTGCTGTCGGTGGCGCTGACCTACCCCACGCGCGCGCCGCGCGACCGGCATCCGCCGGTGTCGACGCTGGACTGGCCCGCCGCGATCGCCGCCGCGGCCGGCGCGCTGGTGATCCTGCATACGCTGCAGGAAATGCGCTACACGCGCTTCTTCAGTTCGCTGGAAATGCCGCTGGCGGCGCTGTGCGGGCTGGCGCTGTTTGCCTTCGCCGGCTGGCGCCTGTACCGCCATCCCGACCCGTGGATCGACCTGTCGCGGCTGGCCGGGCGCCAGTATCTCTACGGGCTGGGCTTCTACACGCTGTATTACCTGATGTCGTCGGCATGGGCCTTCCTGCTGCCGTCGCTGACGCAGACCGGCCTGGGCCTGACCTTCCGCACCACCTGCATGCTGCTGGCAACCAGCGGCGCGGTGGCGACCATCGGCGCCGTGGCCATCACGCTGGGCATGGCGCTGGTATTCCGCAAGCGGCGCGTGATCGCGCTTGGCTTTGTCTTCTATGCCTGCGCCGCGATGCTGTTTTCGCACCAGCTGATGCCGGGCGCCCCCGACTATGCGCTGGTGCCGGTGGTGCTGCTGGAAGGGCTGACGCCGGTGCTGCTGATGGTGCAGGTGGCATCGATGACCTACCTGGAGGTGCCGGTCGAGGATTTCTCGCACGCCTACCAGTTCAAGAACGTGTGCAAGCAGATTGCCTCGGCCGTGGGCACCGGCCTGGCCAGCGTGTTCATGCAGGACGGGCTGGCCGAGCACCGCACCCACCTGGTCGAGCAGGTCACGCGCTTCAACCCGGCGCTGCAATCGCCGGATGCGCTGTCGGCCTCCGGGCTGGCGAAGATCTCGCTGGAAATCGACCGGCAGGCCACGCTGCTGGCAGGTATGGACATGCTGCATGGCTTCGCGGTGATCTGTGTGCTTGGCGCGGTGTTCGTGCTGGTGCAGCGCAGCTTCCGCTAAGACGCCTCTCCAGCCCCCGATAACAAGGGAGGCGGTGCAGGAGACAGCATGGCGGCGGCGTTCCGAACGGGCGCCGCCGGGGCCATGCCGCCATCCCCCGCTGGTGGTGAGCCATGGGGGCCGGCACTGGCGTTGTGCCGGCATTTCCTCTACCCTTTCGGCCTTTCCGTGCCAATCCGGCGACCCGCGCCGGTGCTACACCGATGGCCAGTTCCACCGACTCCCCCCGCGACGCGCAGACGCCCCAGGGCGCAGGCAGCGCCGCCGCGCCCGAGAAGCCAAGCGACAGCTATGTGCAGTCCTTTGCACGCGGGCTGTCGGTCATCCGTGCCTTCAATGCCCAGCACCCGGCACAGACGCTGACGGAAATCGCCCAGGCCAGCGGCCTGACGCGCGCGGGCGCGCGCCGCATCCTGCTGACACTGGTGGGACTGGGCTATGTGCAGGCGGACGGGCGGCTGTTCCGGCTGACGCCCAAGATCCTCGACCTCGGCTTTGCCTACCTGACCTCGATGCCGTTCTGGAACCTGGCCGAGCCGATCATGGAGACACTGTCGCAGCAGGTGCATGAAAGCTGCTCGATCTCCGTGCTGGACGGGACCGAGATCGTCTACGTGCTGCGCGTGCCGGCGCGCAAGATCATGACCATCAACCTGTCGATCGGCAGCCGGCTGCCGGCGTATTGCTCGTCGATGGGCCGCGTGCTGATGGCAGGGCTGAACGAAGCCGAGCTGGACGCCGTGCTGCGCGCCAGCGAACTGCGCGCGCGCACCAGCCGCACCGTGACTGACATCGAAGCGCTGAAGACCATCGTCGCCGATATCCGCACGCGCGGCTGGGCGTTGAACGACCAGGAGCTGGAAGAGGGACTGGTGTCGCTGGCGGCGCCGATCCGCAACCGCGCCGGCCAGACCATCGCCGCGATCAATATCAGCGGCCAGGCCAATCGCACCAGCGCGCAGGAAATGCTGGAGCGCTTCCTGCCGCCGCTGCTCGAAGCTTCGGAAAAAATTTCAGGGCTGGTCGGGCTGCGTACCTGAAGGCCGGCCCCACCACCCGCGCCGGCTGCCTCAGCCGGCCACCGGCAGCGCCACGCTGCCGAACTCGGCCGAACGCGTGCCGTCCAGCGGCCGGTTGCTGGCGCCGAAGTACGCAAAGGCAACCGACAGCTTGACCGCGTTGGAGGCATTGCGGCCCGCCGCGTGGAACAGCCGGCTGTCGAAGAACAGCACGTCGCCGCGGTGCAGCGCGAGCGGCCGCGCCGCCTGCAGCAGCGGCTGGCTGGCGGGATGCGCCTCGATCAGGAATTCCGCGGGATCCAGCTGGCCCGGCTCCAGCGCCGCGCGGTGCGAGCCCGGAATGACGCGCAGCACGCCGTTGCTTTCATCCTCGTCGCCCAGCGCCAGCCAGACCGTCACCAGCTCGGGCTTGGCAAACGACCAATAGCGCGTATCGCGGTGCCAGCCGGTCTGGCTGCCGTAGTGCGGGTGCTTGGTCATCACGCAGTTGTGGTGCGCCAGCGTCAGGCACGCGGGTTCGCCCAGCAGCGCCTGCACCACCGACACCAGCTTCGGAGCGGTAGCCCAGTCGTGGAACACTTCGTCGCGGCCGTAGGCCTGGCGCAGCCGCCTGACGGTGCCGCCGCCGGCGGCGTCGCGCGCGGCCGGGGCGCCGGGATAGCCCAGGTCGGCCTCGAACTCCACCGGTGGCACCACCGCCGCCAGGTGCCTGCGCGCCACCGCTTCCAGCGCGGCGCAGTCTGCCTCGCTCCCGAAGCCGCGCAGGATCACGAAGCCGTTGGCATGGAAGGCCTGCGCCAGGCGCAGCAGCGCGTCGGAATCGGCGGCGCCGGGGGTCAGCACGGCAGCCGCAGGGAGGTCGGCACGGAGGTCGGCACGGAGGTCGGCGGAGGGGTCCAGCGAGGCAGTCATTGCAGCGGGCAGCGGAAGGAGAAAGAAATACGGTTGGGCCGGCGGTGGCCCGACAGGCTCATGATGCCAGAACCCGCGCAAACTGGCGCAGCCTGTGCGCCATCCGGGTGCATCGCCGCCGGCCCGGGGTGTCTCCGTTCGGAAACAGACGGTGCCGCGTGCCGCGCACGCCGCTACAATGCGCTGCACTGCGTCCCCGTTTTTGCCGCCGGTCCGGCTCCCTTCCAACTCCCTTGCGCCGAGGTCCAACGTGACTGCTCGCCCACGCATCGTCGCTTCGCTGGCCGAGGCCCAGGCCCAGCTGGGCCGCATCGTCCTTGGCAAGCCGCAGCAGGTCCGGCTGGCGCTGGCCTGCATGCTGGCGGGAGGCCACCTGCTGCTGGAAGACGTGCCCGGCGTGGGCAAGACCACGCTCGCGCATGCGCTGGCGCGTACGCTCGGGCTGCAGTACCAGCGCGTGCAGTTCACCAGCGACCTGCTGCCGGCGGACCTGATCGGCGTCTCGGTGTTCGTGCGCGATGCGGGCGAATTCCGCTTCCATCGCGGCCCGGTGTTCGCGCAGGTAGTGCTGGCCGACGAGATCAACCGGGCGCCGCCCAAAACCCAGAGCGCCCTGCTCGAAGCCATGGCCGAGCGGCAGGTGACCCATGACGGCACCACGCACGCGCTGCCGGAACCGTTCTTCGTGATCGCCACGCAGAATCCGCTGGAGCAGCTGGGCACCCATGCGCTGCCTGAATCGCAGCTCGACCGCTTCACCATGCGCGTGTCGCTGGGCTATCCCGATCCCGCCTTCGAGCGCGTGCTGTACCTCGGCGGCGCCAGCGCGGCGGAAGCCACGCCGGTCATGGATGCCGCGCAGGTGCTGGCCCTGCAGCAGGCCGCCGCGCAGGTGTACGCCAGCCCCGCGCTGGTCGATTATGTGCTGGCACTGGTGCAGGCCACGCGGCGCCACAGCGGCTTTGCCGCCGGCCTGTCGCCGCGCGCCGGGCTGGCGCTGCTGGCCTGCGCGCGCGCACGGGCCCTGCTGGCGCAGCGCGAACTGGTGCTGCCCGAGGATGTGCAGGCGGTCTTTGCCGCCGTTGCCGCGCACCGGCTGCTGCCGGCGGGCGGCGGCAGCCCCGCGGCGGTGGACGGCGAGCTGGCGGCGCTGCTTGCCGGCGTGGCCATTCCCTGACGCCCATGGCGAGCGATCCGCTGGCGGCGCCGCACGACAACCGGAACGCGGCCGCACACCATCGCCTGCCCTGGCCAGGCCTGTTCGCGTCCGTCAGGCTCTTCCGCCAGCGCATTGCCGCGCGCCGGCCGTCCGGCGGCACCGTGCGGCTGGACCGGCGCCATCTCTATATCCTTCCCGCGCGGGGCGGCATCGGCTTTGCCGTGCTGCTCGGCGCGATGCTGCTGACTTCGCTCAACTACAACATCAGCCTGGGCTTCGCGCTGACCTTCCTGCTGGCCGGCATCGGCATGTCATGCATGTGGCTGGCCTACCGCAACCTGCTCGAACTGGCGGTGAGCGCGGGCACGGTGGCGCCGGTGCATGCCGGCCAGCTCGCGGTGTTTGCGCTGCGCGTCGACAACGCCGACGCCGGCGCGCGCATCGGCATCGAGGCGCGCGTGCCGGCGCTGCCAGAAGTCGTGCCGGCCACGCTGACGCTGGACGGCCACGCCAGCGGCACGCTTGCGCTGCACGTGCCGGCGCCGCGGCGCGGACGGCTGGCGCTGCCGCGCGTGGTGATCAGCAGCCGCTTCCCATTCGGGCTGTTCCGCGTCTGGAGCCATGCGGACCTGCCGCTGTCGACGCTGGTCTACCCGGCGCCGGAAGTTAATGCACCGCCCCCGCCCGCCGCGTATCGCCCTGGCGCGGATGACGCGGGACCTGCCGCGTCATCCGTTCCGGGCGACGACGGCATCGACCAGCTGCGGCGCTACCGCAGCGGCGACCCGCTGCACCGGATCGCGTGGAAGCACAGCGCGCGCACCGGCCGATGGCTGAGCCGCAGCGGCGATCCACCGCAGCGCCCGGCGCGCTGGCTCGACTGGCAGGCGATGCCCGCGGGCATGGACGCCGAAGCGCGGCTGTCGCGGCTGTGCGCCTGGCTGCTGGCCGCGCCGGACGATGCGGAAATCGGCCTGCGCCTGCCGGGCCTCGAATTGCCGCCCGCATGCGGCGCAAGCCATCGGCGCGCCTGTCTTGAAGCGCTGGCGTTGTGGCCGCAGCATCCAACGCGGCCCGGAGCCCGCCGATGAACGCCGTGGCAAGGCCGCTGCGGCATGAAGACCACGGCATGCTGCTCGGCCAGCTGGCGCTGGTGCTGGCGCCGCAGGCGCGGACCTTGCCGGTGTCGGTCAGCCTGCTGTTGTTGCTGCTGCTGGGCTGGCGCTGGCTGCTGTGGCGCCGGCGCGCGCCGCTGCCGTCGCGCTGGATGCTCGGCACCACCGCGCTGCTGGTGCTGCTGGTGGCCAGTGCGCTGGCCTGGCAGGCCGGCGGCGGCGTGGGGCGCGAGCTGGCGGTGGCGCTGCTGGGTGCGTTCGTCATCCTCAAGCTGCTCGAGTGCCGCGCGCTCGGCGATGCCACGCTGGTGACGCAGTTGTCCTTCTACCTGATACTGACGCTGTACCTGTCGGACCAGCCTTTCTGGCTGGCGCTGTACAGCCTGGCCATCGGCGCCTGGGTGTTGCGCAACTGGCTGCTGCTGCACCACCCGGAGGCGCGCAGCCGGCTGGCGATCTGGCCGATGCTGAGCCGCATGGCGCTGCTCGGCCTGCCGTGGGCGGTGGCCATGTTCGTGCTGTTCCCGCGGCTGGAGCATCCGCTGTGGCAGCTGCCGCAGTCCGCGCCCACCGGCACCACCGGCCTCAGCGATACCATGCGGCCAGGCAGCGTCGGCCAGCTGATCCGCTCGCCGGCGCTGGCGCTGCGCGCTGAAGTCGCCGGCCCGCCGCTGCCTGCCGCGGCGCTGTACTGGCGCGCGCTGGTGCTGTGGGAGTACGACGGCACCACCTGGCGTCCGGCGCGGCAGCGCCTGCACGCGCAGGCGCCCGCACCTGCGATGGCAGTGGCTGGGCGTGGAGTCGACTACAGCATCACGCTCGAGCCCAGTTCGCAGCACTGGCTGCTGGTGCTGGACCGCGGACAGGCCCTGTCGCCATCCGCCGACGCCGCCGTCACGCCAGATGGCGAATTCCTGTCGCGCCGGCCGGTGGACCAGCGCATCCGCTACCAGGCGCGATCGACGCTCACGCCGGCACCGGAGGCGCTGGATGCCGCCACGCGCCGGCTGGCGCTGGCCCTGCCCGCAGGCAACCCGCGCGCCCGCGCGCTGGCGTCAACATGGGCCGCGCAGCACGCCGATCCCGCCGCACGCGTGCAGGCGGCACTGCGCCTGTTCGCCGCCGCGCCGTTTGCCTACACGCTTAGCCCGCCACAGCTCGGCGCGGAGCAGGTCGACAGCTTTGTGTTCGACACCCGGCGCGGCTTCTGCGAACACTACGCCAGCAGCTTCGTCTTCCTGATGCGCGCCGGCGGCGTGCCGGCACGGGTCGTCACTGGCTACCAGGGCGGCGAATACAACCCCATCGGCGGCCACTACGTGGTGCGCCAGTCCGACGCCCACGCCTGGGCCGAAGTCTGGCTCGACGGCCGCGGCTGGGTGCGCGTCGATCCCACCAGCGCGGTCGCGCCCAGCCGGATCGAGCGGGGCCTGGACGCCGTCCTTGGCGCCGAGGCCGCGGCCTGGCGCCCGGCGCACCAGCCGGGCTGGCTGCAGGATGTCCGTTGGGCCTACGAGGGCATGGTCTACCGCTGGCAGCGCTGGGTGCTGCAGTACGACCACGCGCAACAGGCGCGCCTGCTGGCCACCCTCGGCACGGGCGCCAGTGCCGGGCAGCTGCTGGCCGGCGCGCTCGGGGTGCTGTGCCTGCTCGCACTGGTGCCGCTGTGGCGGCGCCGGGAGCGGGCCGATCCGCTTGACGCAGCCTACGACCGCTTCTGCGAACTGTTGGCCCGGCACGGCTGCGCGCGCGCGCCGGCCGAAGGTCCCCAGGACTTCGCCGCACGCGCCAGCACCCGACTGCCGCAGGCGGCCGCAGCCATCGCGGCGGTTGCCGCGGCCTACATCGGGCAACGCTATGGCAATGCCGATCCGGCTCACGTGCGGCAGGCGGCGGAGCGCATGCGGGCGGGTACGCGGGACATCGCGGGCGCGCTGCGTCGGTAATCAATCCGTCGCCAACGGATTGCTGCCCGCCATGAGTTTCGAAGCCCGCATAGATCGCTATTGCGCCAACCATCCCGAAGCGCCGCGCGACCTGATCCTGGCCTCGCGCTTGCTGCTGCGCGCGCATATCGACCAGGCGCTCGCCCCCTTTGAGCTGGACATGAACCAGTACCTGGTGATGAGCATGCTGTCGGCCGACGAAGGCCAGCCCAGCATGGCGTCCGAGTTGGGTACGACACTGGACGTCACCCGCACGCAGATGACGCGGCTGCTGGACGGGCTCGAAGCGCGGGGCCTGCTGCGCCGCCAGGCGTCGGCGCAGGACCGCCGCGGACTGGAACTGACCCTGACCGCGGCCGGACGGCGCCTGCTGGAGCGGGCCGCGCCGGTGGTCCACGCCGCCTACGGCGAGGCCTGGGCACCGGTGGGCGCGAGCGGCCTCGCCGGTGCCACCCGCGCGCTGACGCAGTTGCACCGGACCCTGCAAGCCCTGCAGCCATGACGGCCGGCACATCCTGGCGGCCGCTGTCGCGGCTGCGCGTCGACATGCGCTGGCTGCGCTGGCTCAGCCACCGCCAGCGCCAGACGCTGCTGATGATGCTGCTGGCGCTGGCCACCGGCGTGGAGTTCCTCGAGAACATCATGTTCGTGTTCGCGTCGAGCCATATCGTCGGCGGCATCGGCGCCGATCCGCGCACCTTTGCCCCGGTGCAGGCGGCCTACGCCGTCGGCAGCATGCTGATGATCCTCAAGCAGCGGTGGCTGTTGCGCCGGTTTGGGTACCGCTATTAGCTGACCGGCGCCCTGCTGCTGTTCATGGCCGGTACGCTTGCTGCGGCCACCGGCCATACGCTGGCGCAGATGTGGCGGCGCGTTTTGTCCAGGGCGTGCAGCAATGGGGGGCGTCGGTGCAGGCGGCGCTGTCCGCGCGCGGCTTCGACATGGCACAGGCACACCAGGGAGCACTGGCGCAACTCGCAGCGATGGTCGAGCAACAGGCCAGGCTGATTGCCTGCGAGGATATCTACCGGTTGATTGCGGTGCTCGCGCTTGGCGCGGCGGCGTTTCATGCTGGCGCAGCGGCGTCTGGCCTGAAACGCGCGCATTTTCCCGCCGTCAGTGGCGGAACGCTGGATTGACTGCAGGGCGAATGAATCGGGGAGGTGCGGAGTCGCCGCGCAGCGGATGATGGCGCGGACGGGTCGCAGTGCCGGCAGAGGCGGCAGCGGCGAAATACCTGCTCAGAACAGCGACAGCTGGCGCATGCCGAAACCGATGGTTTCTTCGACGCGCGCGCGTGCGTGGGCCAGCGATCCTTCGGCGCCCGAGTAATTGCCTGCGGCCCAGTGGTAGACCACGGGAACTTCGCCGCGCTCGGACAGGCGCACCTCGCCAAGCTTGTCGCCGCGTTCATTGCGGTAGAAATGCGAGCGATAGCCGCGCTCCCAATGCGGGGCGACTACTTTCTTGCGCCGCCGGGGCTTCGGCGCGGAGCCGGCCGCCGACGTCGTTGACGCCAGTCGCCGCGCTCTATCGGTACCCGGCGTTGTGGCGCGGGTGAAATCCAACTGCATAGACTTCCTTTTTGTCGATTCAGCAGAACCAGGGCCGGCGGGGGCTACCGCCGCATGCTTCGTGCATCGCAGTCGAGATAATACCTGTTGGCGCGCCTTCTGTAAGTAATTGGTTGTGCGGAATGCCGCTTCCCATAAGGCTTAGCGGGCCGTATACCGGTCGAGGTATACGGCCCGCGTTAACCCAAAAGCCTTGTCTGTTAACGATTAGCGGGTAGCGCCGGCGCGCCCGGTGTCAGCCGATATCGAGCGGAATAAAGATGCGGGCATCGTCGCGCTGCACCAGCAGCGCCACCTGCTTGCCGGACTTTGCCACCAGCGCTTTCAGCTGCTCGGCCGAAGTGATCGGCGTGCCGTTGAGCGACAGGATCACGTCGCCCGGCTGGATGCCAACCCGCGCCGCTGGCCCGGCCACGCCTTCGACCACCAGGCCGCCTTCGATGCCGCTGTCGCGCTTTTCTGCCGGCGACAGCGGACGCACCGCCAGCCCGAGCCGGCCGCTGGCCTCGTTGGTGCCGCCCTTCTGCGCCACCGCCTGGTCCTTGGCCGTGCCGATTTTCACCGACAAGGTCATCGGCTCGCCCTTGCGGATGATCTTCAGCGAGCTTTGCGTGCCGGGCTTGAGGTCGGCCACATGCTCGGGCAGGTCGCCCGAATGGTCGATCACGTCGTTGCCCAGCTGCACGATCACGTCGCCCGGCTTCAGGCCGGCTCGCGCTGCGGGACTGTCCGGCTCGACCGAGTTGACCAGCGCGCCGGTCGGCTTGGACAAGCCGAACGATTGCGCCAGCGCCTGGTTGACTTCCTGCACGCTGATGCCGAGGCGGCCGCGCGTGACCTTGCCGGTCGCCACCAGCTGCTGCTGGACCTTGGTGGCCACGTCTATCGGGATCGCGAACGACAAGCCCTGGTAGCCACCGGTCTGGCTGTAGATCTGCGCGTTGATGCCGATCACCTCGCCACGCTGGTTGAACAGCGGGCCGCCCGAGTTGCCCGGGTTGACGGCCACGTCGGTCTGGATGAACGGCACGTAGGTATCGTCAGGCAGCGAGCGCGACTTGGCGCTGACGATGCCGGCAGTCACGGTGTTCTCGAAGCCGTACGGCGAACCGATGGCCAGCACGGGCTCGCCGACGCGCACCTGCGAGGGATCGCCCAAGCGAACCGTCGGCAGGTTCTTGGCATCGATGCGGATCACCGCCACATCGGTCTGCGGATCCGTGCCCAATACCTTGGCCTTGAATTCGCGACGGTCGGTGAGCTTGACGGTCACCTCCTGCGCGCCGTCGACGACGTGCGCATTGGTCAGGATCAGGCCGTCAGGGCTGACGATAAAGCCGGAGCCCAGGCCGCGCACCAGTTGCTGCTGGCCACCTTGCGGGCCCTGGAACTGAGGGCCGAAGCGCTTGAAGAACTGGAACAGCGGATCGTCGGGATCGATCCCGGGCGGCATCTGCGCGGCGGTGCGTTGGGCGCGCGCGGTCACGCTGATATTGACCACGGCGGGTCCATATTGCGCAACGATGCCGGAGAAGTCCGCCGGCGTGGCCACGGCGGCCGCTGGCTGCGTGGCTGCGAGGGGCGTCGGCATGGGAGCAGCGTATCCGGGCGTGACGACTTCCTTCTGCAGGTAGGCATACCCGCCGCCCAGGGCGGCGAGGGCCGCAATACCGACGGCCGTGCGAGCAATGGTCTGGCGAATCATGTCAGGGTCCTTACGTAGAAGATCTGGCGTCGGCACTTTGCGACGCGACGGGATCATGCTAACGACCGAGACTTAAAACAGGCTTAAGGTTACGAGTGCCTTGATTATCACTTTTAGCGCAGGTGACAAATTTATGTTGCACACAATTCAATTGCGTATAATATATCGGCATGGAACGCAACAACGATGACACCTCGAATTGGCTGCTGCTCGATCGGCAACTATGCTTTGCCCTGTATTCGACGTCGCTTGCGATGACCAAGCTGTACAAGCCCATGCTTGGTGAGCTTGGACTCACTTATCCGCAATACCTGGTGATGCTTGTATTGTGGGAGACTGAAACGCTGACGGTATCGGAACTGGGTGGTCGCCTTGCGCTGGATTCCGGCACGCTGACACCGTTGTTGAAGCGGCTGGAAGCCACCGGCCTGGTTACCCGCAACCGCGATACCGGCGACGAGCGCCGGGTACTGGTGCGCGTGACCGAGGCCGGTCGGGCCCTGCGCGATGCAGCCGAACGTATTCCTGAACAGATGTTGTGCGCCACGCAGTGCCCGGTCGAAGAAATCCAGGCCCTGACGCAGCGCCTGCATGCACTGCGGTCCACGCTGGAAGCAGCGCGTACCGATTTCCCACCGCCGCACGACGGCAAGCCTTGATACGCCCCTGCGGGCAACCAAACGGAGCCTTAAATGAAACTCGAAAAAGTCGTTTATACCGCCCATGCCAAAGCAACCGGCGGCCGCGATGGCCGGGCCACAACCTCCGATAGCCAACTCGACGTCAAGCTGGCAGTGCCCAAGGAAATGGGCGGCGCCGGCAACGGCCTGAACCCGGAACAGCTGTTTGCCGCTGGCTACTCGGCCTGCTTCCTGGGCGCGATCCGGTACGTGGCCGGCCAGCAAAAAATCAATGTACCGGCAGAGGCTTCGATCGAAGGCGCCGTCGGCATCGGGCCGATTCCGCAAGGTTTCGGCATCCAGGTCGAGCTGAAGATTTCGCTGCCGGGCTTCGAACGCGAAGCGGCGGAGAAACTGGTGGAGCAGGCTCACCAGGTTTGCCCGTATTCGAATGCCACCCGCGGCAATATCGACGTGACGCTGACGGTCGTCTGATTCCGCGCCCAGACAAAACGGCCAGGATCGCCTAGCGGTCCTGGCCGTTTTTATTTTGGGTCTTCGTGCTGCGCACAGAACGCGCGCTTCTGCGCCGCACTCATCCGCTTGATCTCGATTTCCGCCTTCAATGCTTCCGATTTGGTTTCAAAACGAAGCCGCACCATGACCCGGATGGGCTTGCGCGAACGCGTATATTTGGCCCCCTTTCCCGACAGATGCTCCGCAAAGCGCCGATCGACGTCGGTGGTGATCCCGGTATAGATCGAGTCACCGGTGCATTCGAGCAGGTAGAGATACCAGGCGCAGTCGTCTGACATGGAATGAAAGGTCTAAGCGAGCCGATAAACCGCTGATAAACTCGAAGCCGCAAAAAGCAAAAACCCCTCGCAGCACATGCTGTCGAGGGGTTTTGCACAATAAGAGCCTGGCGATGACCTACTTTCACACGGGTAAT